>CAJTUR010000069.1 GCA_910579535.1 uncultured Bacilli bacterium | reverse complement strand
TATATACCTGTTAAACACACGGTGCGTGTTTAACAGTCGGGCATAACCCCACTGCTTGCGGTGGATAATAGAGATTGATATAATTGTTATGTGAAGAAAAATGAGTAAATTAGTAAGAAGAGCACATAACAAAACCAATCTAGTGTATCATCTTGTGTGTGTTGTGAAATATAGAAAAAATGTTTTGACGGAAAATATAACAAATACAATAGTGAATGTGTGCCTAGAGATACAGGAAAAATATAAAATAGAATTTGTAGAAATAGGAACGGATATAAACCATATTCACTATTTAATTCAAGCACCTCCAAAATATTCTCCGACACAAATAGTAACAATGATAAAAAGTTTTACGGCAAGAAAAATATTTGAGATGTACCCGGAATTAAGAGAAATATTTTATGGAGGAGAATTTTGGAGTGATGGATATTGGATGACTACAGTGAGTCAAAACATTTCAGAAAAAGTAATAAAGGATTATGTAAAAAATCAGGGGAATAAGAAATATAAAACAACACACAAGAAAGATGATGTACGGAATTACTGAGTGATTCCGATTAAAACCCCGTTGCTTGCGGCGGGTTGTAGTTTAT
>CAJTUR010000068.1:1351-1573 GCA_910579535.1 uncultured Bacilli bacterium | reverse complement strand
GAAGAGGCTTTACAAACATTAAAAGAAAATAAAGGAGATTTAAAACTGATAAAAGTAGAACATTTTGAAGAGGTTCTTGACTTTTTAAAGAAGGATTGATAGAATACTTGCATCAAGAAAGGGGAGTATTCATGTTAAAGAAAATGAAGAAAAGATTACAATTATTTGCAGCTACATTAGGAGTTACAATTACAACTTTAGGATGTGGAGCAAAAGAAAGTA
>CAJTUR010000068.1:1041-1340 GCA_910579535.1 uncultured Bacilli bacterium | reverse complement strand
ATATTCTTGAAGGAATACTTTTAGATAAATGTGTTGTAGCCGAGATTGATGGAGATGTCTCTGTCCTTCGACCTAATTCTTCACGTAATAACGCTAGTTCTGCCAAGGAGAGTGATATCAATGAACATATTCATTACTTTGATATCACAAATGGAGAGACCATAACAGATGAGCAAAAGTGCTTAAATTATCATGTTAATAAGAAAGATTCTATAGAAGAGATTGGCAGAATTGATACTTATTTAACGGAAGAAGAATTCGTAAAGGCAAGTCACAATCAGTTAACAAATGAAGAGATT
>CAJTUR010000068.1:0-961 GCA_910579535.1 uncultured Bacilli bacterium | reverse complement strand
TTTGTTTCTAAATAAACTTTTTCATTGAAATTGTGTTGCTCTCTATCCAAATTTCTAAGCGTCGTTGTATCAATTAAAAAGAACTTATGGGTCAAAATGCTTTCTCCTGTTGAAGTAATTGGATCATCCCATGTTAAATCTAAGTGTTTCCATGCTCCATTAATATAAACCAGATTCCAAATATGATTTTCTGAAGAAATGCGATAATTTGGAATATTCATTTTTTCTAAAAATAGAGCCATTGCATCTGTATAACCTCCACATAAAGCTTTTCCTGCTAAAAGGGGACCATAAGCCATATTGCTTTTATATTTATAGGCATTTGGATTTTGTGGATCTAATTCTTTTTTTGTATCATACACGGTTTGACGAATAATATAGTCATGTATTTTTTTAATCTTATCATAGTCACTCATTGAATCCGTGATGAGTTCTTTATAAATCTCATTTATTTTTCTATCAATTTCTGTAATATCACTTGTAGTATATTGATGGGTTACATGGATTGTAATTTTATTAAAATTATTGATACTAATAGAGATTGTTTCATACGTATTATATGGATGGACAAAATTATTGATATTGGATAGAAGTTCAGCATCTCTAGCAATCGCATTCACATCATTTCCACAATCATAATCATCACTACAATAAAAGGAGAAAGAGTCCCATCCTGCATTTAATATTGTATAAATAATATTTAAGATTTCTTCTTTGTTTTTTGGATAAAAATCCTTTGTTTCTTGTACATAGGAAAAAGCATAATCCTTATGATAAGAAGTAACCTCAGGAACAACACTTTCTTTTTTAAAGACAAAATTTGTATATAAATAAGTGGCGATCGGTTCTTTATAATAGATAATTCCAGCACATATACATAAAATGACTATATATTTAAGAACCTTTTTCATACCATCACCAAAACTATTATATCAAATAATAGAAAAAAAAGAAGTAGTTT
>CAJTUR010000067.1 GCA_910579535.1 uncultured Bacilli bacterium | reverse complement strand
CATATAAAAACCTCGTTTCTTATGTCCAAGAAACGGGGTTCATATCAGATTGGTCTTTTTTTTTAACCATTTTATGGTATAATTTTTATTAGGAGGACTTTATTGAATGAAAAAGTTTTTTGAAAAATATGATTTGTTTAAAATTGTTTGTTTGGCTATTTTAGTCACTGTTGTTTTGACATGGATTATTCCTTCACCAACAGTTACTAATGGAATGGCTGGAGCGGATAGTATAAAAAGAGTGGGACTAGTTGATTTGTTTTCATCAGGTGTTTATGGTGTTAACTTCTTTTTACAACAAATATTACTTGTTTTATTTGTTGGAGTATTTTATGGTGTTTTATCTAAAAGTTCTGGGTATCAAGTTTTAGTAAGTCGAGTTGCTTCTAAGTTGAAAGGAAAAGAGAGTTTATTTGTTATTTTCTCTTCAGCCATTATAGCGCTTTTGACTTCTTTACTTTCTCAAACGTTTGTGGTTCTTATTTTTATTCCTTTGATTATTAGTATTGCAAGTAAAATGAAGTTGGATAAACTCACTACAATGTTGTGTTCCTTTGGTGCGATTCTTGTAGGTATCGTTGGTGCTACGTTTGGTACAGAAGGAGTTAGTTATTTTATTAATTATTTAAGTATGTATGATACAACTATTGATATTAAAACGCTTTTAGGAATTCGTTTTGGTATTTTAGCTTTGGCGCTTATACTTTATAATTTCTTTACTTTACTTCATTTGAAAAAAGCTAGAAAAAATAATAAAGAGGAAATGGTTCTTGATTTATTTGAAGGAACAGAAGAAAATAAAAAAGCTAAAGTTTGGCCAATGGTTTTATTCCTAATTGTTCTATTTAGTTTTACTATTTTAGGTTATGTGAATTGGGAAGAAAATTTTGGATTGACTCTTTTTCGTGAGTTTCATGAGTGGCTTACTGAACTTGCAATTGATAAATATACTATTATTTCTTATATTCTTGGAAGTCGTGCTACCTATTTTGGCTTCTGGGAATTGTATCAAATTTTTACAGTTATGGGAGTCCTATTATTATTTGTAAAAATTATTTATCGTATTAAACTAGATGATTTTATTGAAGAAGCCATTGATGGTCTTAGAAAAATGGCTAAACCAGCCTTACTGATGTTTTTAATTTTTACTGTATTTGTCTTTATTTATTGGACACCATTTACTTATACTCTATCTAAAGGGCTGATTGGAGAGACATTTAACCCATTTTTAATCGCTGTTTCAGGTTTTGTTAGTGCTCTTTTCCATTTGGATTTTGGTTATACTTCTTATTTATTAGGAGAATTAATGACAACGAATTTTGGAAATTCTTTAGATGTTGGTTTTCTAATTTATGTTACCATGAATGGTATGGTTCAAATCATTGCTCCAACAAGTGCTTTACTATTTATAGGTTTGTCTTATTTAGATTTGCCTTATAAAAATTGGATGAAAGGTATTTGGAAATTTTTCATTGCTTTATTCATCTTACTATTCATTATTTTTGCTTTACTGGCTTATTTATAATGAACTAAAACTACCGGCTCTAGATAATTTAGTGGGGAGAAAAAAATAAACATTAAGAAATTTTAGTGGG
>CAJTUR010000066.1 GCA_910579535.1 uncultured Bacilli bacterium | reverse complement strand
ATCCATTAAATTGTGTCAAAAACTAAGGCAGAAAACTTTAAAAGTTTTGGTTCTATAATAAATGTTGGGGTAGTTAAATAATTACTTCAACATTTTTTATTATTTTTAATAAAATAATGCACTTATCTAAAATACCTGATAAAATGTAATTGGTAGAAAACATTTAGGGGGTATTGATAAGTGCTAAGTAATTGTACCAAAAATTTATTAAATCTAAAAGACTTAATTATAAAAAATATTAAAAATTCTGAAAATTCTGTTGATATTTATGCTGAATTGCCCATTTCTGAACAACTCTGTCCTTTCTGTGGTTCACATACGTCTAAAATACATGACCACTATATTCAACCAATAAAAGATATTCCTATTCAATTTAAACCTACTACTATTTTTCTTAAAAAAACTAGATATGAATGTAAAAATTGTGGTAAGTCTTTTTACCCTGAAAATACTTTCGTGGCTAAATATAAGCGAAAATCCAAAAGACTAGTTTATTATATTGTCGAACAATTAAAAAATAATATCGCTGCTTCTACTATTGCGAAAAATATTGATATTGATGCTAGTTTTATCTCCAAAATGCTACCTTATCTTTCTATAACTAATTATACTTTGCCTCGTGTTCTTTGTATTGATGAATTTAAAGGTAACTCTGGTAATTTTAAGTATCAAGTCGCTTTATTAGATGGTGAAACTCATAAAATTATCGATATCCTTGAATGTAGACACAAACATTTTCTATGTTCTTACTTTAAAAAATTTCCTAAAGAACAACTTGATAATGTAAAATATCTAGTTACTGATTTATGGGAATCTTATAAAGATATTGGTATTACTTACTTTCGTAAAGCTAAGATTGTTGCTGACCATTTTCATTGGGCTAGATATGCTTGTAATGCTCTAGATAAGATAAGAATTGAAGTTCAAAGTAATTTACCTAAAACTGAAAGAAAATATTTTAAACATTCTAAATATCTTTTACTTTCTCGAAGATGCAAAATAAAAGAAGAACGTTATAGTGAACTTGAAAATATGCTTATAAATTATTCTGAAAATCTTCGTATAGCATACAGAGAAAAAGAGTGCCTGTTAGATATTATACATTCTTCTGATTCTTCTGAAAATAAAAAAGAACTATTTTCTGAATGGGTAAAAAGAAATCTTGAATCCACCGTTCCTCAATTGGTCGAATGTGCTAAAACATATCACCATTGGGCTTATGAAATAAAGAATTCACTCGAAGTCCCTTACTCAAATGGACCAATTGAAGGAACAAACAACAAAATAAAAGCTCTAAAGCGTACAACTTTTGGTATGAATAAATTTGAAAACTTTAAAGCTAGAATAATGTTATTAAATTAATTTAACTATATATATTTAACAATTTTTGCCAATTGTATTGATTGGTTTATTAAACAAGCTAATAATTATATATTTTTAGGTATTTTTAGTAAAAACATTAAATCATACTAAAAAAGCTGAGGCAGAAAACTTTTAAAGTTTTCCACCCCAACTATTGACATAGAGTCATTTTTTATAATTAAACCCTCAAGTACATTCTTACGAAACACTTGAGGTTCTAATGGTGCAGATGGCCAAGTCATTGTA
>CAJTUR010000065.1 GCA_910579535.1 uncultured Bacilli bacterium | reverse complement strand
ATTAGTCCTATATTTGTTACTTGGTGACCATTTTCGTGTATTACTTCTTCTATTTTTTCTTATTATTGACACATATCTTTCCATTTCTTTTTCTAACAAATCTAATTCTTTTATAGCTTTTCTTCTATCTTTTATTAACATTATTTTTATATATTTTTCTTTAAATATTCCTATTGCTTTTCCTTCATTTATTTTATATTCATTTCCATTTTTGGATTTTATTTCTTTTCTTCCTGTATATAACATATCCTGTATTTGATTATAGACTACTATTTGAGCATAAATGTCCTGATATATGAATTGAGGTAAATTTCCTGTGAATTCTTCGATTTTTAGTTTATTTTTTATGCTATTATAAGATATTTCTACTTGCCACCTTTTTCCATATACTTCTTTTAAATCTTCTTTACAGAATTCATTTTTATTTAAGTTTGAGATTAAATATTCTGTTGTCTTTTCGTTTATTTCTATTTTCGTTATCCTTAATTTTATACCGCTCTTATCTTTTATTTCTTCATAAAATTCTGGCTTCGTTTTCTTAATTTTATTTAATCTAGCTGGTGTATATTTTATTGTAATAAATTCATCTTCTGTTTTCATTTCATCTCTTTCTTTTACATAGTCATTACTACTTAATCTCATTATAAATTTCTTTTTTCGATTTTCTAACCAATTAAATAATTCTATTGATGGATATCCTCTATCTAATATTATTAATTCTTTATTTTCTCCTAGTATTTCTTCTATTTCATATATATTTCTTTTGGCTAAAGTTGTTTCATTACTATCTACTCTATCTATTTCGACATCCAAAAAAAAGTGGTTTTCTACATCATAAATTCCAGATATTAATGCTCTAGCAGTTTTTCTTTTATGTTGATTTCCTTCACTTCCAAAAGTATTTCTATTTAATGGTGTGTTTGGTATTTCTACTTTAGATCCATCTATTGCACATAGTATATATCCGTTTTTCTTTTTTATGTATTTTGGTTTTGAATAAAAATCTTTTAAATATAGATTTTTCATTTCTTTAAATACATCTGGATTTAATATTCTTCTTTGTTTTAAATATGCTTCATCACTGTATTTCACGCATTTTTCTCCTTTTTTATTCAACTCAAAATCTCTTATCTCAAAAGAAACATTTTTTCCTTGTTTATTTAATGTCATTAAAAGTATATCATAAAAGGGTATTTTTCTTTTTCTACTAAAGCTATTTTGGTATTTCTCGTCTTTTAATCTACATCTTTTTCTTGTGTCATTATCATAAATAAAATTTTTTAAAATATTGCATCTATATTTTATATCTTTTTTCATTCGTATCCCTACCTAAATTATATCAAAAAAAGAAGAAATTTTATATATAAAAACTTCTTCTTTTTTCTTAAGTTGTTGACATTGCGTAAAACGGGTGGTTTGCTCTAAGCCTAGAAGGCTTTTGTCCTGGCACTTCAGGGCTTAAGCCCTACTGAATGGTCTGTCAACCGCATTTCTTCCTCAGGCTACCACTTAAGTGGTCCTAAGCCTTTTTTCATTTTTCTCTCTTTTTCTTTTTCTTCCTTTTCAAATGGATCTACATATTCTTTGATACTTATTTGATTTGTTGCTATATCTTCTTGTAACTGCTTTCTTATATATTCTTCTATTGCTTTTTTATTTTTGCCTACTGTATCCACATAATAGCCTGTACACCAAAAG
>CAJTUR010000064.1 GCA_910579535.1 uncultured Bacilli bacterium | reverse complement strand
AAAAAAAATGAACTGTGTTTATGAAAGATGTGACTTTTAAGTAAAAATGTCCTAATTGAATATATTGGTTTTTAAGTGAAAATGTCCTATTAAAAATTAAAAACTTTTAAAGAAGAAAATATCGTCGCTTTTAAATGAAAATGTCCTATATAAAAAAGAAGTAATTTAGGTATATTTACTTCTTTTTTAATGACCGTTTTTCCAAGGATGATTACTTGAGGGTTTATGTCCAATATGCCTTTTATCATATTCTACTTTTTCATACTTTTTAGGTTCTGGTTTTTCAATTTTAAATAAAGAATGTAATTCATTATTTATGATACATAATAACTTTTTATCATAAGTATTTACTACTATGCATCCTGTTCCTTTAGTAAAAGACATTACTTCTCCTGTTTCATCATCAATTGGTAGATAGTATTTACTGAAATATTTAATGGATGAAGCATTATCTATAATTCTTTTTGTTCTTATTGAAATAATAATATTTAACTCTTCTGGACTATAAGTATTTTCTTGCATTACATTTTTATCTGGATTTATATCATAAGAAAATCTTTCATTCATTTTCGATATAAATATTTCGTTTAAATATTTATTTGCTTCTTCCATAGTTGTTATATGATTATGATTTAATTCAGCTTTTAATCTTCCTTTAAATGTGCCATTTTCTCTTTCTACATTTGGTTTAAATAATGGATTACTATTACATACCAAATGGATATCTAAATCCTCACATATTCTTTTAAATTGAGTTACATTAAGTTTTGATTTAGAACTTCTAGCGTTATTTACTGAAAAAGAACTTCTCTTATCTGTTTTTATCTTTTGTGGTAGTCCATAAAGTAAAATAATATTCATTAAAAGTATCATATAGGATTCTGTTGTTTCTTCTTTACTAAACCAGCCATATAACACTTTCTTTGTTGCTTTATCTACTGCTAGATGTAATGCAGTTTCAATATTACTAAACCATATCCAAAAAGCTGCATCCATCTGGACTTCTTCTCCAAAAGAATAATGTAGTGTGGATCTTCTGATATGTTTTTCTATTTCTTCTTTTTGTCTTTGTTCAAATACTTGTTTTTGCTCTGCTGATATGGTTTGTTCTTTTATTGCATTTTTCATCCTTTCATTATATACTTTAACTGTTTTATGTTGAGCAAGAGGAGAGATGATTTCGTTATTTTGAAATATAGTATTCATAGCTGAAAAAGAAATACCAAATTTCATTCCTTGTTCTTCATAAAAATGAGTAAAGTTATAATCTGCATACTCATTGATGTAAGTATCAACTATTTTCTCTTTAATTTCAGTTGATACTTTTTTGTTGCTCACTTTACCACGATTTTTATGAATAAATCCTTCTTTTCCTTCTTTGTTATAAACAACAACTAATCTTCTAACTTGTCTATCTGATATTTCCAGTTTCAATGATGCTTGTTTTTGAGTAATTTCTTTATTTATAACTTGTTCAATCACTTTAATTTTTTGCTTTTCTTTCTCGTTTAATTCTAACATAATAATTTCCTCCTTTCTGAAGAAAATATTATAGGACATTTTCACTTGATAACCACTTAAAAAAGTAACCGTAAATTGTAGTTACTTTTCTTTAGGACATTTTTATTTGTAAACATTTTTTTAAAGCGGACATTTTTACTTAAAAGTCACAAAAAAAATGAACTGTGTTTATGAAAGATGTGACTTTTAAGTAAAAATGTCCTAA
>CAJTUR010000063.1 GCA_910579535.1 uncultured Bacilli bacterium | reverse complement strand
TTCCGAAACAGTTACGACATTACCATTATCATAAGTAATCTCTAAACTTCCAGCATTCACAACTTGATTTGCATTATTATTATTAACTTGTAAAAATAAAGCATAACTAACACCCATGACCACTAAAGTTAGACAAATGACTACATAAGCAATTATTTTAGTCTCTCTTTTAAATATCTTACTATAGTTCATATTATCACCATAATCATATAATACCAAAAATCACTTTCATTTACAAGATAAAAGAAAAATTTTAAGTTCCGGCAAAAATCAGAAAAGGAAAGAAATAAAGTTAAGTAAATAAAGAAATAGAAGAAAAACAAATCTTCCAAAGTAGTTATTCACAAAAAGAAAAATATAATTAAAATAATCCACAAAAAAAGTCCAATAAAGGACTTTTTCTATGTGATTACACTTGTTATAATTAAATTGGAAAAAATAAAAAAACAAAGGTGTGATCACATGAATAATTATATAAAAGAATCCAATCAAATGAAAGAACTTTTGCTAGATTTTGGATTAAAAATAGCAAAAAAAATTCATAAACCCAAAATAAAGTTCATATGTGAAATGATTTTTGGAATTGCAAGTAGCAAATCCATTCATATTACTAACATAGCACGTAGTTTAAAAGAAGAAATATCTGTAAAAGAAACAGCAAATCGTTTGTATGAAAATTTAAATGTACTAGATTGTGAAGATTTATGGAAAAAATATAGAGAAACTCTAAAACCATTTATAAATGAAAACACTTTATTTCATTTAGATAATTCAGATGTAATAAAGCCTTATGGAACTCATTTTGAAGATTTAGGAATGGTAAAAGATGGTTCAAGTAAAGATGGAAATATTGAAAAAGGATATCCAGTAACAGAAATAACAGCATTATTAGAAGATAGTATTACCCCTATAAGTGTATATTCTCAAATATTCTCAAATATCTCGAGTGCATATATAAGTGATAACGAGGAAACAGATAAAGCATTAGATAGTGTATATGAATCGTTCGAAGCAGTAGGGACTTGTGTAATGGATAGAGCATATGACGATAAGAAAAGATTCGAATATTTTTTAAATAAGAAATGGCGATTTATCATTCGTGGAAAAAAGAATCGAAATTTATATTACAAAGAGCATAAATATAAAGTGAATGAATTTGCAGAAAAGTACAAAGGAAAAATCAATATAAAAGTGCATTTAAAAAATAAAGTGGTCAATCGAAAAGCATCTTATTTTAAAGTAAGATTAAATGGAATGAAAGAAGAAATTTATGTTGTTTTTGTTTATTTTAAAGGAGAAACAGCTATATTTTATACCAATAGAGAATTAACCTGTAAAAAAGATGTAATAAAAGTAGTTTCTTCTTATTTCAAAAGATGGAGAATAGAAGAATATTTTAAATTTAAGAAACAAGAATATGGATTTGAAAAGTTTCGAGTAAGAAGTATGAAGAGTATAAATGCTTTAAATACTCTTTTAACGATGACAATTAGTGCTATAGCTAGTCTTTGTGAGAAAGAAACAAATTTAGCAAGAACAATAATAGAATGTTCAAAACCAATAAAAGAAAAAGTGTACTTTAAATATTATCGTGTTTCAAATGGTGTTTATTTTCTTTTATCGCTATTAAAAGTAGGTCTGGCTCATATTTTTAGACCAAAAGAAAAAGAAAAGCAGTTGCAACTTTTCTCCTTTTTAGATGGGGTTTAAAATTTTGCCGGAACTTAAAAAATTTTTATAGTATTGTCAAAAAGACATAGTAATGATAAAATAACATTGTCTTTTAAAAAGACAGGAATGGCCTGTTGGTGAAGGGGTTTAACACGCCACCCTCTCAAGGTGGTATTCACGGGTTCGA
>CAJTUR010000062.1 GCA_910579535.1 uncultured Bacilli bacterium | reverse complement strand
GATTCTTTCTTCTTTAAAAGGAGCGATAAATTCATTATTAATAAAGCAATCAATATATATAGAGATTAACGCGTTATTGATTCCATAATCTTCTAATTTAATACGAACACTACTTGATACATATCCCATATAATTCACTTTTACTGGAATTCTTGGTCCTAGGTTTACTAAATAAATACCATCGCTTGAAATGCCTATGGGTAAACTTAAAACAATACTATCTAGACCAGAAGATAAATCTTCGTTATAATTATTTAATATTTCTTTTCTTAAAGCATGATCCCCTACACTTTTTTGAATGTATTCGGTTAAAATGGATAATGCTTCGTAAACTCTTTCTAAATTAAAGTCTACAGTAATGATTTCATCTTTATTATTTTTAACCACTTTTATACAATTTTCTAAGTCCACTTGTTTGTAAATATCTTTTACACGATAATTGGTTAAAATGGTTTCATTTAATTTATTGATACTCGCTGCAGCGACATTCAATAGTCTTGGAGTGATTTTTTTATTAAATTTCATGAATAAAAAGGACGTAAAAAAAAGAATAATTATTGCAATTAAACCTAATATTTTGTAAATGGATCGTTTTTTATTCTTTTTTATTTTCATATTATATATATATTTTTAAGTCTTTTTTTTAAAACCAATTTAATTTAAAAAAATGATTAATTAAGAAGAAAATGCCTATTAATAGAGCAATTGTTACAATTATTAAAAGAACTTTTACTAATGTTTTATTGGATTCTAAATCGCTTTTTAAGTCGTTAAAGTCATCAAAATCACTTTTAGTAAAGGAAAGCGAATTGGTGTAAAATGTTTTATCTACTTCTTTTTTTACTTGCTTTTTTACTGCTTCTTCAATATTTTTTTGATTTACTTCTTCTTTTATTCCTTCTAAGACTTCTGTGTGATCGCTTCCTTTTAAATCGGTTAAAATATCTAAAGGATTCATCTCTCTTGTTAATTCTTTTTCCGTTATTGTATTAATTAAATTCATTAAATCTTTTTCTTTAGCACTTTTATCGTTCTCTTCTTTTTCATTGTCTAAATCTAAGCCTTTTAAAATATTGTATTGCGTGTCTCTGATTTTTTTTAAACGATCTCTTTCATAATCTACATCTTTATCTTGTTTGGCTTTTTCGATAATGGCATTGATGTCGTATTCTTTGGTTTCTTCTTCTCTATTTCTTTCAAGAATAGGTTCTGTTTCTTCTTCAAATAAGCTGGTTCTTCGTGGAGGTTCTTTGTATTTTTTTTCTAAAATTTCTTTTATCTTATCTACGTTAATGTTTTTTTCGTTATCACCAATGACATGAGCATTGCTGGATAAATTAATATTTTCAAGATCATCGTGACTCATTTCTTGATAAAGATTTTTATTCTTTCGAATTCTTGACCCAACGTTTTTTGTTGGTTCTTCTTCTAAATATTTGTCCATTCGAGAGCTCAACAGTCATCACCTACACTATTCAAAAGTATCATAACATAATTTTTAAATTTTTAAAATAGTATTCATTGATTTTTAATCTAAGTCTCCGTATAATGATTTTAGGAGTGATGAAAATGAAAAAAATTGAGGTAGAAAAAGAAAGATGTATTGGATGCGGAGCTTGTGTTAATATAGCCAGTGAAACTTTTGATTTTGATGAAGAAGGAAAGTCAACTGTTCTTTCTAACGAACACCTTGAAGACGAGGTCGTTCAACTAGCTATCGAGTCTTGTCCTACCAGCGCTATTTCTATTGTTGATGTTGAAGAACAAGAAAGTATAAGTGATAGTGCTGAAGAAGATGAATGTTGTGATTGTAAAGAGTGTCACTGCGAACATTGTGATTGTTCAATGGACGAAGAAGATGAAGCAGCTTAAAAAAGGTCATAGAAGTGACCTTTTTTTATTATCCAATTAAAAATCTAGGGCGTACACCATACATGTAAGACGCGTTCCAGTTATGAAAAGAACCACTGGTAGTGCCTGCAAAAGCGAATCCATAGCCAACAAATATAGACTTTAACCAAGAACTAAATTTTTCATTGTCATAGCTATTTATAAATTCTGGTTTTAATTGAAATAATGCATACTGTCTATTATCGATTCCTGTGTCAAATCCAC
>CAJTUR010000061.1 GCA_910579535.1 uncultured Bacilli bacterium | reverse complement strand
CCTATGTAATATGTTTTTTGTTCTATGCCTTGTTGTTCATTTTCTATATTATTTATATTATTATTTTTTTCTATATTATTTTCAAAATTTTCATTGTTATTTTCCACTACAATACTTTCATATTGATTATCATTTTTTTCTTGTTTGTAAGAATTTAAAGTATTTGTATGGCAACAACTCATCAAAAATATTAAAGCAATTACAAAATAATATTTTAATTGTTTCATCTTTCATTCTCCATTCTAATTACAACTATATTATAACGATTTTTACAATGTATAAATAAAAAAATATATTAAAATAATAAGTAAAACTTTCTGTTAATACTATTATAGAGTGTATAACTATATATTTCAATATATTTTTAAAAAAATAGAGTGTTATAGAATTTTTAATTCATCATACCTCACTTTTATAATGAAATAAAAAGAGGTGTAATCATATGAAATTGGATTTTATAAACAAAAGAATTGCAGAATTGTGTGCTGAAAAACACGTATCAGAAAGAGAAGTCAGCTTAGCAATAGGAAGAAGTGAAAGCTACATCAATTATATTACAAACGGAAAAATGCTCCCATCTATGGAAAAATTTCTTAATATTTGTGAGTATTTTAATATTGGTGCAAATGAATTTTTTGATGAAGATATTGAACAACCATTACTATCAAAAGAACTTTATAATGAAGTAAAACGATTGTCAAATAATGATTTACATTCTTTTATTGATTTTATTAAAAATATTGAGCCAGAAGAATACAAAATGTTTTTACAGTTTTTACAAAAATATAGAAACAAAGAATAAAGAGTATACTGATATTAGTACACTCTTTTTCTATTATTTTATTATTTCTTGAGTATGTTCTTTTTGATTAATTTTTGATTGATAAGCTGCTTTTATTATCTCATTTACACTCTCAATACCTAAATAAGACTTTAATTTATCAAATTTACGAAGTTCAACTTTACATTTGCTGATTTCCATATTATTATCCCAATTTTCTTTTTTAAGCTGTTCATTTCTTTGTTTTAAAATATAAAATTGTTTTTGTAACTTTTCTGCATTTTTCTCTGCAATAAATGCTCTTTGAGAAAGTTCTTTTATTGTTGTTAAAAGCTCCTCTATAAAGGGCATTGTAACCTCATTTTTGTATTTTTTAGCTGACATAAATACAGTTGGTTCTGGCAGAAGTTCCGCTTTCTTTTCCAGTTTAGTGACAGAATTAAGAGCATATTTTTCTGAATTTTGATACTTTGAAATATCATATTCCAGAGATTTCTTTTTATATTCCAGTTTATTCACCGCTTCAACCAATTTTTCCCTTTTAAACTGGCTGACAGATTTATGTCTTTCATGTATTCCCTTTTTCTCCCATTCTATACCATACCCTAGCATAATTTCAGATAGTTTTTCTTTTTCAAAATTTATCCATTGATTAAACTCTGTATCACTTCTAGCCGTTCCAGTAAAACCCTGCTGTTTTAAAGCACTTTTCATAGAAACCCTTGTATCAAGCCCCCTTTTGCTGTCTGTTGTAAATGGTACAAAATCAATATGTAAATGAGGAGTTGCCTCGTCCATATGCAAATGTGCAGAAAACACATATAAATGTGGATTTCTTTGCTGAAAATTCTTTATATAACTATCAAGTATATTTTTTGCAGTCTGCCCATCATCAGAAACTGCATTCATATTATCTTTATCACCAACTTGTACAATAATTTCATAAAAAGGCTTTTCCTGTTTGCTTGTACGAATTTTTTCATAATAATCATTTATCATTCTGTCATTTCGTTTTTGCCTTTCATTATATTTTTTCAGTGCATCATCAAACAATTTATGGTATACTGTTTTTATATCTTCATTATAATAGGTAACATTATTTTTGCTACGCTCTTTATCTACATTTTCAGCAGTAAATTTACGTTCATTATGATGAATAGACCCTTTCCCAAGCATAATGCTAATTGTTCTTTTCATAAATTAAAATCACCCCATTTCTTATTTTGTTTTGTTACTTTTGTCAAAAGTAACGCAAATGCACTTTTGTCAGCAAGCCAACAAAAATGCGGCAGCCTTGTGGCTGTTTGCGTTCCTGCGGAAGGCTTTTTCAGCTATCGCCGATTTTGATTACCTAAATGACAGGAGCGTGACACGCTCCCGTTTTAT
>CAJTUR010000060.1 GCA_910579535.1 uncultured Bacilli bacterium | reverse complement strand
CTTCTACAATCTTGACATCTTACTGGTTCATTAGTAAACCCTTTTTCTTGATAAAAAGCTTGTTCACCTTCAGTAAAAACAAATTCTGAACCACAATCTTTACATGTAATAGTTTTGTCTGCCATTTATATATCCCTCCTTTTTAATTGATTTGATTTACCTTTTACTTAACCAATCTAAAAAAGAAGGGAAATAGTTTAAAAATAAATTCATTATAAAGCCTTATATTAAAGACCTTATTTAGTATAACATACAAAAAATGGAAATGCAAGAGTAAATTTCAATTTGATAGTGTCAATTTATTTCGGGAAAATTCTTAAAAAAATTTTACCCTTCAAAATTGCTCTATAAATAAACTGTTTTATACAGCTTTATATTCTAATAAATTTTTTAAAAATATTTTTTCCTCTTTCGTTCCAAAATTCATTATTGGTATATTTACCGGTTTAAAGTCTATGCTTTCTTTTATCTTTGCGTTAGCTTGATTTCTTATCTTTTGTATTTCTTTAATTTCTATTATTTTTTTACTATTATTTAAAATTTCTTCTGTACTTATCTTATCTTCTTTTGCTGTTCTTAATCTGCTCATATTATTTATATTTGTTGTACTCCATCCCATTGGTCTTGAACTCATTCTATCTGAATAGATATGACTTACATGTCCTTCTGCACTACATCCATGTAATTCTTTTTTATTTCTATATAAATTCTTTATTCCTTCTACATTATTTAAAAGATATTTTATTAAATTTTCTTTTCTTTTTCTAGTACTTTCTTCCATTTCTTCTGCCAGTATTTCATAGCATATTTCTTTGAATCTCACAAAATTTAGTCTTCTTAATGACGCCCTTATTTCTTTTTTCTGTTTTTCTTTTTCTTTCTTATTTACTTTTGTTATTCTTCCTACTATTCCATTTACTGCTTTCTTCATATGAAATTCATCTAATACATATACACCTTTTATTATCCATTCTAATCCTGTTTTTATCCAATTTGCTCCATCTCCAGAAATATAAACTTTTTCTAAATATTCTGTATCATAGTTGTTTTCTATATATGCCATAACTTCTTCCCATAAGTCATCTATTTTCTTTGTGTAAATTCCTCCAAAATGTTTTTTGTTTTTTAGCTCAATTCTTTTTCCTTTTGCTATGATACTATCATATACAATGATTAGTCTTGGTTCTTCAATTCCACCTTTTTGTAAATGCACATGGTCTTCATCTGCTATGATATATAATCTTTTTACTTTCTTTTTGTTTTCTTTTTCTTCTAATATTTCTGACTTGAAATCTAACTTATTAATCTCATTTTTTACTGTCTGTTTTGATAGTTCTGTTCCGTATGATGCTTTTTCTCCAGCTCTTTTATATGATGTTTCTCTTGCTTCTTCTATTAATCTTTCTTTTACATTTGCTAACATTTTTTCTCTTTTTTCTAATTTTAGAAATTGATCTAATAAATAAATTCTTTCTTTCGTCTCCTTATCTTGATAATATCTTCTTTTAAAATTTACTTCTCCAAATATTGATATTAAAGTTCTATCATCTTTTTCTAAGCATTTATATTTTTCTTTTCTGTCTTTTAATTTAAAAATTATATTTTCTGCATATTCTACTAAAAATTGTGTTATTTGGCTTCCAAACTCTATCATTTCGCTTTCTAAATCATTTGTAAAATCTGATATTCCTTTTTCTGTTATTGAATTTTTTAAACAATTTACTACTAAACTAATGACTTTTTCGTTAAAATCGTGTAAAATATTCTCCATAAGATACCCCTTTCAATTGGTTAAATTTTCTTTTACCAAAATTATTTTAACACAATTTTGATTTGGGTATCTTATTTTTATTTAATTAATTTTCCCGAATTTATTTTACACTAACTTTCAATTTATAACATTTATCACAAATCAACAAAATTCGACATAGAATATAATAGCCCAAATTTATGAGGTGATAAAAATGAATGATATAAAAAAAGGCGATATAGTATTTAGAAAATCATATAATAAAGATGTCATTTTTATGGTCAAAAATATAATAGAAACCAAAAAGAATAGAATAGCTATTTTGAGAGGAATGATTGAGAGGATAGAAGCAGATAGTGATATTCAAGACTTAGAATTAGTTGAAAAAGAAGAACTTAAAATAAAATTAAAAGAGTTAGATGATAAATTAAATGAAAGAA
>CAJTUR010000059.1:1978-2226 GCA_910579535.1 uncultured Bacilli bacterium | reverse complement strand
TTTGTAATTGATTCAGGGTTTAACATTCATAATTACCCTAATAATCCTGGATACCCTGGTGCTTTTGTAAGGAGAAGTGGAATAGCCGAGGATATAGATGGATTATTAAATACTTTAAAAGATGTCAAAGATAGAAGTTGTCAATTCTTAGATTGCTTAACCTTTTATGATGGAGAAAAATTTTATTGTTTCTATGGAAGAGATGAGGGAACCATAACCTACGAAAAAAGAGGAAAAGAAAATAAAGC
>CAJTUR010000059.1:0-1952 GCA_910579535.1 uncultured Bacilli bacterium | reverse complement strand
ATGGTATGTATTTCAACCTAAAGATAGTGTTAAAACCTTAGCAGAAATGACAGATGAAGAAAGAATAAATCGAAAAGATGGACATATTTCGGCTAAAGAACAATTTATAGAGTGGTATAAAAAGGTAACTATTCAGACGTAAAAATAAAAAGTGGTATTAAAAGATGCTGCTTTTTATTAAAATATATGAGAAAATATAAATATAAGGATAGTGATAAAATGGGAAGACAAAGAGATTATGAAGCAAGCCTTTTTAATGAATTTGAAAAGCTAAATCAAAAATTAGATAAGCTTTTAAAGGAAAATAAAGAGCAATCACTAACCATATATAATCTAAATTTAACGATAGATAAATTAGAAAAAACTATCCAAGAAAAAAATAAGAAAATTGAACTATTATTAGAAGAAATTGAAAGATTAAAAAATAAAAATAATAAAAATAATAAAAATAGTAATAATTCTTCTAAACCATCGTCTACAAATATAGTAACTCCGAAAAAGAAAACAGGTGCTAACTTATATAATTATCGTGTTAAAACAAGCAAAAAAGTTGGTGGACAGTTTGGGCATAAAGGCCATAATTTAGATAAAAAACAAATTGAACAATTAATCGATGAAAATAAATTAAGTGTTAGAACAATTACCCATCTGATTAAAGGAAATCATAAAAAACAACCAATAATAAAATATAAAGTAGAATTAGAAATAAAGTCTTATGTAGAAAAACATATTTTTAAATATAGTGAAAAAGCAAGAGAAAAAATGCCAATAGAGTTCTATACGGATGTAACTTATGGTAATAGTATAAAAACCTTATCAATTCATCTAGGTTGTTATAACGTAATTGCTTATGATAGATTAAGTGATTTCTTTCGTGTAATATCTAATAATGTGTTAAATATATCTAATGGCACATTAGTAAATTTTGTAAATGAATTTGGAAGAAAAAGTGAGGAAACTATTAAAGTATTAGAGAATAATTTTTTAAATGGAACAAATGGATTTACTGATGAAACAGGAACAAAGTTTAATAAAAAGAAGTTATATGTAAGAAATTACAGTAATGAAGAAAATGTTGTTTATAAAATACATAAACATAAAGGTCATACACCAATAAAAGAAGACAATATTCTTCCTCGTTTTTGTGGTGGAATTATGGGGGATCATGATACGACATTATATAGTTATGGTACAAAAAATTATGAATGTAATATTCATTTAGGAAGATACTTGATGGAGCTAATGGAAAATATACCAGATACAAAATGGCCATTTTTAATGTACGATTTAATATTTAGAATGAATAATACGAGAAAAATAGCTTCTGAATATGGACTAAAGAGATTTTCTAATGAAAAAATAGAAGAATATAAAAAAGAATATGATGAAATTTTAGAAATGGCAAAAGAAGAAAATAAAAAGATAAAATCATCATTTTATAAAACCAAAAAGGCAAAACCACTTTATACTAGATTAGTAAAATATAAGAAAAATCATTTATATTTTATTGAAGATTTTAATGTGCCATTTGATGATAATATGAGTGAACAAGATTTGAGAATATTCAAGAATAAGACAAAAATATCAGGGGGATTTAGAAGTATAAAAACAGCTCAAAACTTTGCAAACTCATTATCAATTATAAAAACATCAATAAAAAGGCAAATAAATCCGTTTGATTCAATAAAGGCTATATTTGAAAATCAAGTCTTATTTAACTAAAAAAGAGAGCATTTTATAAATTGCCCTCATTTTAGTGTATGTAAGTCTGAATAGTTACAATTTAGTGTGTAAAGTAAACATAAAACATTGAAAAATGTATAACTTCATGTTATAATCAAGATGTTTTATATATGGCTGTGTGTTGAAATTGGTAGACAAGCTTGACTCAAAATCAAGTGGAAGCGATTCCGTGTCGGTTCGAGTCCGACCACAGCCACCATTGGGAAATC
>CAJTUR010000058.1 GCA_910579535.1 uncultured Bacilli bacterium | reverse complement strand
GAAAGGGATCAATCAAATAGATTAATATTTCTATTAAGATTGATTATACGTGATTAAGATGGAAAAATTAACAATGGAACAAGTATCTAGTTATTGTAAACAATATGGATTTATTTATCCAGGAAGTGAAATTTATGGTGGGTTTGCTAACACATGGGATTTTGGACCTTTAGGAAGTAGAATGATTAACAATGTTAAGGATTGTTGGAGAAAAAGATTTGTAGGGCAAAGAGATAATTCTTATGAAATAGATTGTGGTATCATGATGAATCCTAAGGTTTAGGAAGCTTCCGGTCATGCTAAATCATTTAATGATCCACAAGTTGATTGTAAAGAATGTAAAAATAGATATAGAGCTGACAACCTTATCTCATCCGTTGCTCCAGATATTAATCCAGATTTAATGACTTATGAAGAAATGAATAAATATATAAAAGAAAATATTAAGTGTCCTAATTGTGGTAAAAGTAATTTTACTGATTTAAGAGAATTTGACTTAATGTTTAAAACATATAGAGGTACAATTAGTGATCAAAAAATGGAAATATATTTAAGACCTGAAACTTGTCAAGGAGAATATATTAATTTTCAAAATGTTTTAAGAACAGCTAGAGAAAAACTACCCTATACTATTGCTCAAGTTGGTAAAAGTTTTAGAAATGAGGTAACACCTGGTAATTTCTTATTTAGAACGATTGAATTTGAACAAATGGAATTACAAACTTTTTGTAAACCTGGAGAAGATGAAGCAATATTTAATTTTAATAAGGAACAATCAATGAAATTCTTAACTGATTTAGGAGTCAATCCAGACAATTTAAGATTCAAAGACCATGACAAATTAGTTTTCTATGTAAGTGCAGCAATAGATATTCAATATAACTTTCCAACAGGTTGGGATGAACTTTGGGGAATACATAATAGAACGAATTATGATTTAACACAACATTCTAAATTTTCAGGTAAAGATTTAAGTTATTTAGATCCTGAAACGAATGAGAAATATATACCATATATTTTAGAAACTGCCGCAGGTGTAGGAAGAATGATGCTTGTATTCTTATGTGATGCTTTAAAAAAAGAAACTTTAGATGATGGAAGCATTAGAGATGTATTAAAACTTCATCCAGCATTAGCACCATATAAAGTTGCTGTATTACCATTAATTAAAAAGATTCATTCAGAGAAAGCCAAAGAAGTTTATGACAAATTGAATAATTATTTTATGTGTACAATGGATGATTCATCCTCTATTGGTAAAAGATATAGAAGGCAAGATGCGATTGGTACTCCATTTTGTATTACCATTGATGATACGACGTTAGAAAATGGTTTGGTTACTATTAGAGATAGAAATACAATGGAGCAAATCACAATGAATATTGATGATATTCCTTATTATGTAATTGAAAAAACTATGTTTTAGATAATTAAGAAAATGAGAGGATATGTGACAATTTAATTTTCAGAATTTTAAAATTTATATCAGAAGTTAAACAATTAGGCTTAAAATAATTTAATTAATTAAACATAATAATTTTGAACAAAATGTTATTTTTTTGCAAAATTGTTCAGTATAATGAGATTAATTACTCTACAAGCATGGCAACTCATATAAAATTAAAAGATTTTTTACTATTAGAGTCATTAGATAATATTTAATATTGACGAAATTGTGATGATTTAATTTAAAAAGTGCAAGAAATACTTCAAGATTTAGGGTTTATTTTGAGTTATTCCGAGATGCTTTGTATTTATTAAAAATGACAAATCTTTAATTGATAGTTCTCTGCTTCTACATTGTGACTTTAACGTCGTGTTAAAAGCAATTTATTTATAATTTTTAAGAAAAGAAAAATATAAAATAGATTACATTTGGTTAAATATTAAAGCTGAATAATGGCTGTATTCAACTTAATAAAACTAGATTTGATAAATGAAAATGATTTAATAACTAAATATAATTTTTAGATTATATTGCTTTTTCGAAGAAAATAATATTATTACTAAATTTAGTTTAAGAAAAAATGAATTAAATATTGAGAATAAAGACTTTTATTTGTTAATAAAAAACATAGAGGAATAAAATGTTTAACTTCTGATTTATATTTTATTACATGTTTTTTTAAATCCGATGTCAATTATAAAATGTGTTTGTTATCTAGTAATAATTAATAAAATAGTATTAGAAATTATTGAAAATAAATTTTTAACTCATTGTATGAGTTAGATGATTTT
>CAJTUR010000057.1:2065-2281 GCA_910579535.1 uncultured Bacilli bacterium | reverse complement strand
TTAAAAGAATGTTCTATAAATGATCGCAATGCCTATTTACAGTTTGCAACCTTGGTATTCTATCTTAGAAGATATGGGCGTGTTTCTAGTCAAGCGCATACCCAAGATCTGTTACAATTTGTCAATACGACAGGAAATGTTTGGATGCCATTACCAAGTGGGTATTATGGAAATGCAATCGCAGTTGCTTTTGAGATGCAATTATATGCAGGGGCT
>CAJTUR010000057.1:0-2033 GCA_910579535.1 uncultured Bacilli bacterium | reverse complement strand
ACTGAAGTGGTTGCTATCAATTGCGATGATAAGACGATGAGTGCAGAAAATAGTTTTGATTTTTCTCTTTCTTATCTTCCTCGCGAGATTGGTAGACTAAATTATCAATGTGGTCGTTCTAATCCCTGCCGGACGATTTCTAATATTAAATGGATTGAGGCAATTAAAGATTTTTTATTAGAGAATAAAACACATGTTTTATACAATTAAACTAGAATAATTTAAAGTAATTTCAAAAGTTGATGTATAACTTAGAAAAGTTATACATTTTTTTGTATATAAGGAAAGTGCATAATAAAAAAAACAAGAAAAAAACACCTTATAATAGAAAAAGGTATCAAAAAACAATACAATAAAAATTAGTTTGAATTGTATATAGAAGTCATTGTCCCATTACAATAAGGACATTCCATTTTTGGTATACTTTTCTTTCCCATAAATTTTAGAAAACCAGCTTCTTCATTCACAATAAAAGAAGGAACTGGATCTAATTTGCCGCATTTTTTACATTTGAAAATATAAATTGTTTCGTCTTTGCCAAAATAGCTTTGAGCTTCTTTCAATAACTTTTGAATTTCTTGTTCTTCTTTCATGATATACCTCCTCATTAAGTATAATAACTCTTATAGTATACCATTTCTTCTTTACATTTTGGACAAATAAGTGGATCAATATGAAAATTAACTAAAATTTTACAACGCCATTTATTTAAAGATTTTCTAAAATTGATTTTTTCCTGTGTCATAAGTTTCGCTACATCAATATAAATTTTAGTTCTATTATTATAAGCCCCATAAAAACGAATATATTTAAAGTTAGGTTCAGGAATATGAATAATCAATCTATGAATAAATTCATAAGCGTGTAATTTTTCGATAATAATCAAATCATCATGATGCCTTTGATACCAGAAAGTAACGTAAGAGCCATCATAATCTAAAATTCTACTTTCGGCCATAACAGGGCGAGATAAATATCTACAAACATAAGAAAGAAGACCTTTGACAGATTTGAATTTACTTTTAGGGGCATAAACATAAAAGCCCTTAGGATATCTCAAATATAAATCATTTTTAAGCTTTCTAAATTCTTTTTTTCCAAGTTGTTGTTCTAATAAATCAAGAATTACTTTCATAAAACGTTTTCTAAAAGAAGGGTAGGAAAAGAAATCAATATTTTTAAATTTGGTTTTAGAAATACCACCATCTAATAAAATCATATGAATATGAGGATTAAAATTTAAAGCTCTACCGTAAGTATGAAGAACAGAAATAAAAGCTGGAGTAAGATTATCTTTTTTATATTTTTCTTTGATCCAAAATTTAACGGTAATAGAAGAAGCATCAAATAAAAGATTTAAAAGATTTCTATCGTTTCTAAAATAACCACGTAAATCTTCTGCGACAGTAAAAACAACGTGTCTATGACGCCAATTAAAAAGTTTGGAAAAGATAGAGATAGCCCTGTCTTCATTGTATTTATTACCACAAGAGGAACAAAATCTCGTTTTACAAGTATTAGGAACAATTTTTTCATGATCACAAGAAGGGCATTTATAAACAGAATAACCTAAAAGAAAGGTTTTACATAATAGAAATTTATCAATAGTTTTATCGATAATAGGTCTACGATGTCTATGAGCAAATATGGATTTATAATTTAACCAATGGTCGTTAAAAATATCCTTAATATGGAATAGTACTTTACGATTATTAATTTTATCTTTATATAAATCAAACTCTTTATCATTCCCGGTACAAACTATCATAATCTCACTATTTTAATTATACAATAAATTTTGTTTAAACAAAAGGCACCCATTGGGTGCGCGAATGAAATTTATTTCATTCCTTTTTTATGATATATTATTGTTGAGATATTTTCTTATGATTTTAATGTTTAGAGGTGTAAAATTATGGAAACAGAAGCAGAATATGAAAAATGGTTTGATGAAAAACTAGGAAATTTTGAATCTATTTACAGTGATAACGAGAAAACTATTTTCGATTATTGTCCAAAAAGATTTAATTTGA
>CAJTUR010000056.1 GCA_910579535.1 uncultured Bacilli bacterium | reverse complement strand
GTGGGGTTATGCCCGACTGTTAAACACGCACCGTGTGTTTAACAGGTATATAAATAATCAAAGTTCTCTTTCTAGGAAGGAGGACTTTTTTGATGTTGGAATTTAAAACTATGGCAACAATAAAGCCAAATACAGAAATTTTGGAGATTATTAAAGACTATACTTACAAAATTAAGAAAGGAACAATTAAACACTTATTACATACCAATTTACAGATTATAGAGCCTACAGAGTATCTAATTACATATCCTACTACTCTTACAATACTAGAGTATAAAATTAATGAAATATCTAACAAACCATTTTTTGTTAAAGAACATAATCAAAAATATTCATTATCAGAACTTATTCAAATTTTAAAGAAATTGAAATTTTAGACTTCAATTTTTCCGTTTTTGTGAGGAAACAGATGAGAGTACTAATTTTTCAAATTAGACTTCGTAAAAGCCACTTTAAGTGAGAAAACTAATGAAAAAAGTGTAAAAAATGCATAAAATTTTAACTTTTTTCATAATTGAGGTCTGAATTTTTGCTTCTGAGTGAGGAAACAAGTGAGGAGATGATTGTTTTATGAGATGTGCAGTATATGTAAGAGTTAGTACAGATGACCAAAGAGATAATGGTTATTCTATTGATTCACAACTTCGTATGATTAAAGAATATTGTGAGAAAAATGATTATAGTATTGTTGATGTTTATAATGACGCAGGTCACTCTGGAAAAGACTTGATGCGACCAGAAATGCAAAGATTACTTGCTGATATCAAATCTAAAAAGATTGATAAGTTAATTGCTATTAAAGTAGATAGACTTACAAGAAACAACTATGATGGCTTTTGGCTACTCAATTATTGTGAAGAACACGATGTTAAGATTGAGTTAATACTTGAGCCTTATGATGTATCTACTGCCAATGGTGAAATGATATTTGGCATGAATTTAGTATTTGGTCAAAGAGAAAGAAAAGAAATTGGAGCAAGAACAAAAAGAGCAATGGAAGAAATGGCTTTAGAGAAAATCCATCCTAGTAAAGCGCCTTATGGGTATGTTAGAAATAAGGATACAGGACATTTAGAAATTGAACCAATAGAAGCACAAGTTGTAAAAGAAATCTTTAAATTATGCCAAGAAGGTAATTCTACTAGAGGCATTGCTACAATTATGAAAGATAATAATGCTTATTTAAAAAGTGGTAAATGGAAAGCCGACAGAGTTTATAAAATACTTACTAATTCTATTTATATAGGTATATTTGAATATGGAAAATATAAAAGAAAACAACAAGATATTTTAAGAGTGAAAAACTATTGTGAGCCAATTATAGACGAAACAACTTGGAATGCAACTAGAAATGTATTGTAAAAAATAAACATTCAAACTACGGCGAGTTTATTCATTTATTTTCAGGATTAGTAAAATGTCCAATATGTAGCGAGATTATGGCTTCATCAGAATCTTTTAAATATCCAAACGGAAAACAAAAAGTTTATTATCATTTAAGATGTAAAAACCATAATTGTAGTGGCTATGGACTTCATTATAATACTGAGAAAATAGAAGTTAAATTAAGGCGAGTTTTAGAAGAATTAACTATCTTTATGATGGGAACAAATAATGAAATTATTACTTGTAATTCTACAAAAAGTAATGATGTAAAAGAGATAGAAAAAGCAATTGAAAAATTAAAACTTCAAGAAAAGAGATTAGTCGATTTATATTTAAGTTCGACCCTAGATGTCGAAACAATTAACCATAAAAATGATGTTATCAAAAAAGAAATTGAGAAACTAAACAAAAAGAAAATAACTCTTGATCCAGATAATGAATCAAAAGAATATACAACAGAACTACTAAAAAAATTAGATTGTAAAAAGGAAAATGACAAATTAGTATTCAAGAATGCTAAGATGATGAACTTCACTTTTTTCTACAATTTACTATCAAGAGAAGCCAAACGAGATATGATTCATAGACTTATATCTGAAATAGAAATTACAAGAGATGATAATTACAACATTGAAATTAAGTATATAAAATTTACTGATGAATTTATTACCAAAAGCAGTACAGAATTTATTAAATACTTATATATTGTTCTTAAAAATGATACTGTTGGTATTAAATATCTAAGTGGAATAACTGAAGAAGAATTAGAAATGAAGAAAAAAGATTATGATATTTTATCCCTTTTAAAAATGACAAGTAATGAATATCCGAGTGAGTTTGTAGATGATTTTTTTGCTAAAGCCCATAGTCATTTTTATGTAGATGGTATAATTGGCAGTCCCTATTTTGAGGGGAATGTTTCTAAAGATTTTCTATTATTAGTGCCTAAAAAAGAAGTAGTCAAAACAAA
>CAJTUR010000055.1 GCA_910579535.1 uncultured Bacilli bacterium | reverse complement strand
TAGAAGTGGCTGTTATGAAATAAACTTAGTGTGTGCTAAGTTTTTTCTTAGAATTTAAATTTTTAGGAGAATTCCCCTTATGAAAAAGACTAGGTGTAATTGAAACCTAGATTTTTTATTTTGATGCGTTAAATTTAGAGGTAACATCCCGATAGGGTGGTTATCAAACTTTATAAATGAAAGCTCCCATAAAATAAGGGGAAAATTATATACAAATAAAAAGAAAGGTGGTATTATAAGTGCGAATTAAGTTAAATGAAGGCACGCAAAAAGACGGGAAGTTAAAAAAATTTTTTTTGAATAAGGGTAACGTCCCGTAATGTTTTTATAGTTGATGTGTGTATTTTGGCTTAATTTATAGTTTTATTGATTACTTGTTAAGTAATCGAATTGTAAGATCAATATCGTCATTGTTGATCTTTTTAATTTGAAATTTATTGATATTATTTTTACCAAGAAATAAATAAGCAGACTCATAAGGAGAGTTGTTATTTAAAGATAATCTAGGAGTAGAATTAATATGTGAAGCAATTAAATAACAATCATCTTGAGTTAAAGAGGCAAAGGAAGTTCCCTTAGGAAGAATATATCTAATATATTCATGATTCTTTTCAATAGAACCTTTTTGCCATGAGCAGGAGGGGTCACAATAAAATAAAGAACAAACCTTTTCACCTGAGTTCATATCAATTTCAATACTATCAGGATCAGAAAATTCAGAACCATTATCCGTTAAAATAACTTCAAATAAACGTTTAAATTCATCAATACCTAGAGAGTTTTTTAAATTGTTAAAAACTTCAGTAACATATTTAGATTGTTTATAAGGTAAAAGATAGATGAGCATAAAATTATATTGTCTAAATAATAGAGTTAGAAAGCATTTACCGCCTTTACCCCCAGAAGTACCAATAACAGTATCCATCTCAACAATAGAGGAATTAGGATTGAACTCTATATAATCTTTGAAATCAGTATAGAAACGACCAACTTTAATTTTAGGATTTATTTTTTCTCTAGCATTAGAAGTATCATATTCTTTGTTAATTCTAAATTTAACTCTTCTTTGTAAATCAATATTTCTAACATTTAAAATGCCTAAATCAATATACTTATAGAAAGTAGATTTAGAAAAAGGTAAAACATCCGGATGTTCAATAAAAACATGATTAACAGAATGATGTTTGTGAATCATTAAAGGAGAGATAACATCATTAATAGAGGCAATTTGTTCTTTAGTTATTTTTAAATGATTTCTACAATGTATTAAAGTTTTTTTGTATTCGTTATAGGCGACATCATGAGAATAAGAATATCTGATTTTATGGCAATTATTGAATTTAGGACAACCATTACAAACATAGGGAGGCCTAGATTCAAAACAACAAGGATGATTATTGCAGATAGAGGAAGTTCTTAAAAATCTATGTTTTTTGACTTCATCAGAAATAGTAGTTCTATCCTTACCAATTCTATTACCAATTTGAGTAAAATTATAATTATTGTTTAAAAATTCTTCAATAACACATCTATCCTCAAAAGATAGATGTTTGTATTTTTTAGCTTTCATAATAAGCTCCTTTCATATAGCCAAAATACGGATATATATTATAATACAATAATTAATAGATAACAAATAAAGGAGAACCTTTATTTGTAAAAATATTATAATAAGAAAAAATAAATCAAGGGTAAAGATGAACTCGTAAACTCGCCCTTGATTTATATCAGGAGTATTGCCTCCCCTTAAGGTTTCAAAAAGTAAAATCCCGTTAGTAAAAAAACGGGAAGTTAAATAAATAATTTACCAAAAAACTAGGTTTTTCTATTATACCTAGTCTTTTTTGATGGGGGGGAGTTCTATATTATATCGTTTGAAACTCAAACCCCTATTCCTTTTTTAAAATCCTTGTATAAAACAAAGAATAAAATAAACACTTCCAAGGAGAAATGTCGCTCTCGTAATAAAAAGTTCTCCTCCTCTTTCCTTACGATTTTTAAATAAGTCACTATTTGCGCCTGTAAATATGTTTCCCTCTTCTACTTTACCTGCTTGTAATAAAACAATGGCTATCAATAAAACACATACAACAATAAGTACTGTTTCCATACTCCCACCTCACTATCTAAAATACCATATTTTTATTTTTTTGTAAAGTTATTCAAAAATATCTCCTATTAAATCTTCTTTATTTTGAATCCCATTCAAATAATCAGATGCCTTCATTTTCGGTTTTCCTTCCACTTGAATTTCAGTGAGAACGATTTCTCCATTTCCTACTTTAACACCGATACCATCCGAATACAAATTACAAATCGTTCCATCCACTTTATTTGGATAATAAGCATCGGAAAGTCTAGTTGCCCAAACCTTCATTCGCTTTCCTTTTAAAACAGCATAGGCACCAGGCCATGCATTTAATCCTCTTACCTGATTATGAATCACATATTTTGTTTTACTAAAATCGATTTTTTCGTCTTCTTTTTTTATAGTAAACGCAAAAGTTGCTTCTTCATGATTTTGTGGAATTCTTGGTGCCGTTTTATCAATAATGCTTGGAAGTATTTCTAAAAGCAAGTCTCGACCAAGTATTTTTAATTTATCATGTACAATGCTTGCTGTATCATTTTCACCAATTGAAATTTCTCTTTGAACAATAATATCTCCTTGATCAAGCTTAGAATTCATGTGCATAATTGTAATTCCCGTTGTCTGTTCTCCTTGCATCACAGCACGATGAATTGGTGCTCCTCCACGATATTTTGGAAGTAGAGAAGCATGTACATTAATGCAACCATATTCAGGCAAAAATAAAAGTTCATTTGGAATTAAATTTCCATAAGCACAAGTTACAATTAATGTTGGCTTTAAAGCATAAATTTCATCAAGTGCCTCACTCAACTTTTCAGGTTGCAACACCAATATTGTATGGTCGTTCGCACATTTTTTTACTGGAGAAAAAGTCACTTGTCCATTTCTTCCATTCACACGATCGGGTTGTGTAATGACCGCTCTTACATCATAGTTTTCGATAAGTC
>CAJTUR010000054.1 GCA_910579535.1 uncultured Bacilli bacterium | reverse complement strand
AATGAGATTGTCACTTTAACCGGATTTATTGGAGATAAGTTACAAGCTGGAGAGACAAAGTACATTGAATCTTCTTATGCGGATGATTTAACGAGTGCTCATTCTATTGAATATGAAATTGTTGAATAAAGGAATTTTTGATTCCTTTTTTATTAAATAAAAAAATCTAACTACAAAACTTGTGTTAGATTAATTTTCTTTTACTTCCATGATAACGGGGATGATAATAGGGTGTCGACCTGTAAGTTCACTAATATAAGGGTGAAGTTCTAAAATAATTTGATTCTTTAAATCCGTATAGTTATAATTACCTTTATCTAATGTACTATTAACGATATAAGTTACTTTTCGTTCAATATGATTAATTAAATCACTATTTTCGTTCACCATAACAAACCCTCTAGTTGTTACATTAGGTTTAATTAACAATTTTTTAGTAAAAGGATTAATATTTAATATGGTAAGTAAAATACCATCATTGCTCATCAACTTACGATCTTTAATAACAATACTTCCAATATCTCCAATTCGAGAGCCATCCACATAAACGTCTCCAGCTTGAATATCTTCTCCACGATGAACACCATTTTGATCCATGATGAGCGTATTTCCATTCTTCATAATAAAAATATTTTCTTTGGGGATTCCACATAACTCTCCCAATTCAGCGTGTTTTTTTAACATACGATATTCCCCATGACAAGGCATGAAATACTCCGGTTTAATTAAGCGAAGCATTAATTTTTGTTCTTCTTGCTTACCATGTCCAGAGGCATGAATATCACTAAATTCACTATTTGTAAAAACATGAACGCCTTTTAAATACAATTTATTAATCACTTTATTAACACTATCTGCATTTCCAGGAATAGGGTTAGATGAGAAAACAACTAAATCATCTGGAACAAGAGTTATTTGTTTATGCGTTCCATTTGCGATTCGCGATAAAGCAGCCAAAGGTTCACCTTGAGAGCCAGTGCACAAAATACAAATTTCATTTTTCTTTAAAGATTTTGTATCATTAAAATCAACAAAAATAGATTTATCTTTAATAAGACCATTATTTAAAGCAAGCTCCACAATCGTTTTCATACTTCTTCCATCAACCACAATTCTTCGATTGTGTTTTTTACATGTTTCAGCGATATGTTTAATACGGTAAATGTTAGAAGCAAACGTTGCAATAATAATACGAGCGGGGTGTTTGTTAATAATATTTTCTAAAGCCTCATCTACGACATTTTCACTTGTTGAAAATCCTGGTGATAAAGCGTTAGTACTATCACTCATTAAAAGTTTGACCCCTTGTTCGCTTATGCGAGCCATTTTATGTAAATCTGGCGCTGGACCAATTGGGGTTAAATCAAATTTAAAATCGCCTGTTTCAAAAATAGTGCCATTAGGGGTATGAATGGCTAAAGCATAGGAATCAGGAATAGAGTGAGTTGTATTCACAAACTCAAGGGTAAAATAGCGGGTTTTAATAACAGAATCGCCATTTATCGCTTCCATTTCTTGATATTTAATATTTTGATCTACTAGCTTTTTATTAATCAAATCCAGTGCAATTTTTGCCGCATAAATTTTAGGAATGCGGACACTTTGTAATAGATAGGGAATGCCTCCAATGTGATCCTCATGCCCATGTGTAATCACAAGACCCACAATTTTGTCCTCATTTTGTTTTAAATAAGTCACATCTTGAATAACCGCGTCCACACCTAATAAATCATCAGTTGGAAACATCACACCAGCATCCACAATTAGAATTTCATTTTTATGTGAAACCACATACATATTTTTACCAACTTCGCCTAAACCACCTAAAGCAACAATAGACGTACTGGTTCCATCTTTTTTTATCATAATATCACTTTCCTCTCTAAAGTACAGCTTTATTCCATCCAAAATACAAAATAAAATCAAAAAATACATTTAAATATAAAAATCTTAGATAAAAATAAAGTTCTTTTTCTTTCAACATTATAATCGTTTTTAGCATTTTTGTCTATTCTTTTCTAAAAAAGAATGTTAATTAAAAAAAATAAAATGTAAAAAAATCGTTTATTTTAATAAATACATGTTATAATGAATGAGGTGAGAAACATGAATCAAAAAAAAGGTTTTACATTAGTAGAATTATTAGCAGTGATTACTGTTTTAGCAATTATTATAACCATCGCTGGGAGTAGTGTTTATAGATTAGTAAATAAATCCAAAGAACAAACAGGAGAAGAAATGCGAAATTCTTTAAAAGAAGCGGCTTTAAATTATGTGATGGGAAACATTCATTTACAGAAATGTCCTTCTGTAAATCCAAACAAAGAATATACTGAGTCAGAAATAAATAATTTACCAGCTTCATGTAAAACAGAAATAAGGGCAAGTGTACTTGTAGAAAATAATGAATTTGAAGATCCGAGAGGTTTTTGCTCCCCAAAAAAAGGTGTCGGTGAAGATGCTCTTATAATAGTCTATCGCTTTAATGGAAACGATGGAAACAGCGAATATAAGGCTTTTGTAAATGAAAAATATTGTACAAATGGTTAAGGAGGTTTAAAATGGGTTTATTTGATAAATTAAAAAATATTGTTAAAAATAAAAATGATAACGTCCAAAATAAAGAAACAGAAGAAAGCTATGACAAAGGCTTAAAAAAAACAAGAGAAGAATTTGTATCGAAATTAAGCTTATTAGGGATAAAATACACACGAGTAAGTGAAGAATATTACGAAGAATTAGAAGATTTATTAATATCCGCTGATATTGGAGTTAATACTGTTTTCAAATTTATGGATAAATTAAGAAATCGTGTTAAATCGGAAAAGATAGAAGACACAAAAGAATTAATGGAAGTGATTGTCGATGAACTTTTTATTATTTACGTAAATAATGAATCATTAAATACCAGTATAAAGTTAAATAACGATGGACCAACCGTAATTTTAATGGTTGGAGTAAATGGCGTAGGAAAGACGACTTCGATTGCAAAACTCGCTTATAAATATAAGCAAATAGGAAAGAAAGTAGGCATGATAGCTGGCGACACCTTCCGAGCTGGTGCTGTGGAACAACTAGAAATATGGGCAAAAAAAACAGATTCATTCTTTTATGGAAAAGAGAATAGCGATCCAGCTGGTGTAATTTACGATGGTCTAAATGAAGCATTAAAAGAAAAGTGCGATTTAATCTTTATTGATACCGCTGGAAGATTACAAAACAAAGTAAATTTAATGAAAGAATTAGAAAAAATGAATAAAGTCATCTCTAAAATCATTCCGAATGCCCCTCACGAAACTTTATTAGTAATTGATGCTGCAACAGGTCAAAATGGAATTATGCAAGCGAAAGCTTTTAAAGAAATTACCCAAGTGACAGGAATTGTTTTAACAAAATTAGATGGAACAGCGAAAGGTGGCATTGTATTAGCCATTAAAGAAGAAGTAGACCTACCTGTTAAATTTATTGGTTTAGGTGAAAAAATGACTGATCTTCAAACTTTTGACATTGAAGAATACATTTATGGCTTATTTAAAGGTATGATGGATGAATAGAGAAGAAGAATATTTTTATTACAATAATCTGTTTGACCTTTATGGTGAACTTTTAACAGAAAGAGAACAAGATATATTTAAACTATTTTATGAAGAAGATTTATCCTTAGGAGAAATAGCAACACATTTTAAAGTTAGTAAAAGTGCCATTGGAAAAACCATAAAAATCGTAAATAAAAAATTAGAAATGTATGAAGAAAAAATAAAAATAGCATATAAAAAAGAGAAAATAAAAAAGGATCAGAAGAGATATGATTCACTGGCAGATGCAAAAGACAGGGAAATGTCAAAGGCAGAGCTTA
>CAJTUR010000053.1 GCA_910579535.1 uncultured Bacilli bacterium | reverse complement strand
GGAGTAGTAGTGGTTTTGATACGGGAATAGATAATCGTCAATACGCTATTTTTCAATTAAAACCTGAGTTTATCAATAGTTATGAAAATACAAGATTCAGTTATTGGTTAAAAAGTATTTCTAGTGCGACAAGTTTTGTAGCTATCTATGGCGGCGGTCCTTCTATCGGAAATTGGCAAGCAACTATGTTACATGGTATTCGTCCTAGATTTTTAATCGGTTAACTTGATTTTATTTAGATACTCTAAAAAGAAGTATCTTTTTTATTACAAACAGCATAATTTGACAAAAGAAATAAATTGTAGTACCATTTTGAACGTCTATTTAATGATTATTAAGGGGACGATGAGTAATGAATCAAATGGAAAATAAAAAGAATCTTTTAATAAAAAAAAGACTTGTCCTATACGCTGGTTTATGCATAAATGCTTTTATTAAATTAAATTTTTTGAATCAATTCAATGTAAATACAGAATCGAGGAATATAGAGATTATTGATGGGAGTTTACCTCATTATGAATATCACTGTTTAACCTATGAGCCAAAACAAGAATATTACGATATTCCTATCTATGACGAAGCGTTCCAAGAACATATATTTGAAATAAGTGATAAATATGGTTTTGCTTATGATATTTTATTTACTATAGGTCACGTTGAATCGGATGGAACATGGGCTACGAATGGAGTCATTTCACCAACAAACGATTATGGACTTTTTCAAATTAATATTACAAATCACAAACAAATCTATCAAGTATTAGGTTTCACATCAGATGATCTTCAATACGATCCTTATAAAAATGCGGAAGCAGCAGCTTATCTTATAAAAACATTTTTTGACTTGTATGATTATGATATAACCAATTTTAATTATAAAAATATTTTTGGAACCTATAATGGTTACATAAATTGGGAAGAAAAAGAGCAAAGTTTAGAATATGTAGATTATAGTATGAAAATATTAGAAGAAAAGTATTCTAAAATAGAAAGATTAGAACGTACAAAAAAGTAATGATTTGTGTTTTATAAAGCATAAGAGTATAATAAAATAAACGGTGAGAATATGAAAAAAATATTAACAATTATATTAGACGGTTTTGGAATGCGTGAAGAAAAACATGGAAACGCCATAATAGATGCGAACCCTCAAAATTTTATTGAAGCTTGGAACAAACATCCTCATGCGCTTCTAGCCGCTTCTGAAGAACCAATAGGGCTTTTAAAAGGGCAATTTGGAAACAGTGAAGTCGGTCATAAAACAATAGGAGCTGGAAGAAAACTTCCTCAAACCATTGATCGAATGAATGAGTTTTTAGAAGAGGGAATAAAAGAAAATCAATTGTATTTAGACCTAATAAAAAAAGCCAGAGAAAAAAAGAGTGTTATTCACATTATGGGTTTATGTAGTGATGGTTTAGTTCATTCTGACATAAAGCATTTTTTGAAACTTTACGACCATTTAGTAAAAGATGGCATCACTGAAATCTACTTTCATATTATAACAGACGGAAGAGATACCAAAACAACAGAAGCGTATAAATACATTAAAGAGATAGGTACAAAAATAAAATCAAAAAGCATTGGAAGCATTGCAACGATTTGTGGAAGATACTATGCAATGGATCGAGATAAAAAATACGATCGAACTCAAGTTTATTACAATTTAATAACTAAAGGTACAGGTTTAGAATCCAAAGACATAAAAGAAACGTTAACAAAATTTTATGAAAAAAACATAACAGACGAATTTTTACCGCCTATTCTTATCGATGAAGAAGGAACCATTAAAGAAAAAGATATAGTCATCTGGATGAATTACCGAACCGATCGAGCTAAGCAAATATTAGAAGCTCTAACCAGTAAAAATTACTCGGAATATCCAGTACATATCTACAAAGATTTAGATGTATTTACTTTTGTACCAATAGATAAAAAGATAAAAACATTTTCTTTTCTTGAAGAGTATAAAGTTGACAATCCACTAGGCATTTATTTGTCACAATTAGGATTAACTCAAGCCAGAATTGCTGAAACAGAAAAATACGCCCATGTCACTTATTTCTTTGATGGCGAATACAATGGTAATATTGAAAACTGTACAAAAATATTAGTCCCATCATTAAAAATAAAAACATACGATTTAGATCCAAAAATGAGTGCTGTGGAAGTCACTAAAAAAACAGTAGCTTGTATGGAAAAAGATATTGATTTTATTTTAGTAAATTTTGCCAATCCAGATATGGTTGGGCATACGGGAAACTACGAGGCTGCGGTCAAAGCGGTAATGACAGTGGATATCTGTTTAGGGAAACTTTTAGAAGAAGCAGAAAATAATTTTTATAAAGTAATTATTACAGCGGATCATGGAAACATAGACACCATGCTAGACGAAAAAAACAACCCTGTAACGACTCATACACTTGAAAAAGTGCCATTTATCATTGTAGATAATAATCTCAAATTAAAAAATGAAGGATACTTAACCAATATTGCTCCAACTATATTAGAATACATGGATATAGCAAAACCAAAAGAAATGAAGGATACGGAGAGTCTCATTATAAAATAGGAGGGTTTTAAATGAAAAAAAAGGTTTTAATTTTTATTACAATTTTATGGGTATTACCTATGATAGTAAAAGCTGGGGAAATTAAGTTTGAAAATCCAGTTCAAGTGACAAATAATACCTATACAATTGATGTAAAAGTAGAAAATATGGATTTAAATCATATCAATGGAAATTTAGTTTTACCAAATGGAAGAATAAGCAAAGTGACGATGAGCTCTGGATGGAAAAATAAAAATAGCACAAGTCATAACTTTTATTTTTATCGTGATGGAATAGTGGGAGGGACTTATAAAGTTGCGACCATTGAATTTGTCATTAATGCAAGTGGAAAATATACAGTAGAAAACTTGAAATTTGGTGTGCATAAATGTATTAACGAAAATGGTTTATACTTTGGAGAGACTGGACGGATTGTGACTAAATCGACGTACGATAATACATGTGGCTTAAGCGATGACGCAACTTTAAAAACGCTCTTTCCTTCGGTGGGAAGTTTGACACCAACATTCGAACGTAATAAAGAAACCTATCATTTATCAGTAAAAAAAGAAACTTCAAATATCAGCTTCACAGCTGTACCTAATCATCAAAAAGCTAAAGTAATAAAGGGAACCACTTGTAATTTAAATTATGGTTACAACACATGTGAAATAATTGTGGAATCCGAAAGAAAAACAACGAAAAAATACATAGTCTATGTTTACCATAACCAAGAATACAACGAAACATTCCCTTATGATAGCAACATTACAAATTTTCAAGTTCACAATGGAACACTTGATAAAACTTTTGACCAAAATAGATACGAATACAACGTTAAAGTAAATAAAGGAGCCGAAAAAATCTATTTTACTTTTTTAACAGATGGAGGCAAAGTTTCTCACACATCCGACACATGTAATGCTTATGCAGATAGTTGTAAATTAACAATCACACTTCCAAACTCTCAAAAAAAAGTCTATACTTTTTATTTAATTAATGAAGAGACAATTAGACCAAATCCGAATCCATCACCCAGTAATCCAGAAGAAGGAACCTCTAAACCAAGTCCAAAACCAACCACACCTACTAAAGAGGATAAAGATAAAAACGAAAGCAATAAAAATGACACTACTAATGAAAAAGATAATTCAAATATAACGAGTAATAACAAGCCAGATAAGAATAATGAAAAAAACGAAGAAGACAAAAATAATTCTGTGACAACGCCAGAAGAAAGCACAGATAAAAAAGAAGAGAAAAAAGAGACCATCGTATTACCAGTTCTAAAAAAAGAAATCAATAAAAAAATCTTTTATGGGATAGGAGTATGTAGTGTTTTTTTGATAGGCATTTTAATAGGAAAAATCTTAAATAAAAGAAAAAATAAAAACCAATAAGAAAATGGCTCTAGATAATTTAGTGGGGAGAAAAAAATAAACATTAAGAAATTTTAG
>CAJTUR010000052.1 GCA_910579535.1 uncultured Bacilli bacterium | reverse complement strand
AGTATTATAGTGATGGAAGCTTATATGAAATGATAAGTAAAGGAACATTTGATGACATTTATGTAGGAGATTATATAGTCGTAAATAATGTCACCTGGTTAATAGCGGACATTGATAATTACTTATACAGTGGAGTTCAGGAAAACGGATTAGAAAAACATCATGTTACAGTGATACCAGCAAAACCTCTAATGAATCTAGGCATGACTGAAACAGCTACAACTGAAGGAGGATATATCAACAGTAAAATGGCGACCGAAACCTTACCAAGTTTAGTAAGTGATGAAGGAGTCATAGGAAAAACGTTTGGAAATCACATCATTGAGTATCAAAGTTTACTAACAAATCATGTAAACACAGAAGCGACTAATAAAAGTGGAGAAAGACGGACTGGTGCCTCAGATGAATGGAACTGGTACACAAGAAAAGCCGACTTAATGAGTGAAGTAAATGTATATGGAACCACAGTGTGGTCATCATCAGGCTATGACACAGGAATTGATAATCGCCAATATGCTATTTTTCAATTAAAGCCTGAATTTATCAATAGTTATGGTAATGAAAGATTTCATTATTGGTTAAAAGATGTAGCAAGTTATATGGACTTTGCATTTATCAGCTATATGGGAACATCACGAGGTGACTGGAATTCGGTAAATGAAACAGGAGTGAGACCAAGATTTTTAATTGGATAATTTTATAAAAAAAAAGAATTTATAAGTATCGGTTTACAACACTTGTAAATTCTTCTTTTAATTTTTCTAATTCTTCTTCTGTAGTAGCTTCAAATCTAAGGGTTAAATTTGGTCCTGTATTACTAGCTCGTACTAAAGCCCAACCATAATCGAAATTTACTCTGACGCCATCAATGTCATTGTAATCGTATTTTTTTTCTTTAACATAATCGATGACATGTTTAACGATTTCAAATTTTAATTCGTTGGTTGTGGGAACTTTTATTTCTGGTGTTTGATAATATTTGGATGTTTCTTTTAAAATATCGGAAAGGGATTGATTGGTTTTAGACAATATTTCCATTAAACGAAGTCCAGCATAGATGCCACTTCCTAAAGCATAATCTCGATCATTAAAAAAGATGTGTCCTGAAAATTCTCCTCCAAAGCTTAAGTTTAATTCTTTAGTTTTTGATTCGGTATAACTGGTCCCAGTACGATAGCAATAAGGCGTTCCTTCAAGTTTTATAATTTCATCTTCTAAAGCTTTAGAGCATTTCACATCGTATAGAATAGTTTTATTTTTTGTTTTGGGAAGGAGATCTTTGATAATTAAAATCATGTATTGGTCAGCTGAAATGTATTGTCCATTTTCTAAAACAATTCCTAAACGATCACCATCACCATCGTAAGCAATTCCTACATCTGCTTTTAATTCTATTACTTTTTGTTTTAAAAGGGTCATGTTTTCTTCAACTGCTGGGTCTGGATGGTGATTTGGAAAATTTCCATCGTTTTCATCACAAAGATAAGTAATTTCTAAATTAGGAAATAAAGTATGAACTTTTTTAGCGATGCAAGTGGTTGCACCATTTCCTAGGTCAATGACTGCTTTGACCTTTTTTTCTCCCATGTGAATGTTTTTTTTCATATAATTTAAATATTCCTGGGTGATATTTTTTTGTTCAATGGTTCCTTTTCCTTTTAAAAATTTTCCTTTTAAAATATAATCTCTAAAATCGTAAATCATTTGACCTCTAGCGTTTGCTAAATCATCAAAAGAAAATTTAAAGCCATTGTCGTCTTTAGGATTATGACTGGCTGTGACCATAATTCCTTTTAATTGATTTATATGTCTTGTTAAATAATGCATTGGTGTTGTAATTTGTCCATAATTGTAAACATGACAACCACTTTCGGTGATACCTTTTATTAAAGCGTTACTTAAAGATAAACTACTTAAACGATTGTCACGTCCTACGACGCATGTATTTTCGTTTAAAAATTCTTGGATATAACTTCCATAACCTAAACCAATTTTGTAGGCTATTTCTTCATTAATATTTATAGGATAGGTTCCTCTAATGTCGTATTCTTTAAAAATGCTTTGATCCATTTTCTTACCTTCTTTCTATATAATCATATCAGTCCTTATAAGGTATTAGAAGAAAAAAATAAAGTTTTTTTACTTTTCATTGACAAAACATTTTTAAAAATAGTATATTTAATATGATAATAGGAAGGGTTTCGTTTATGAGTGAAGAAGAAAAATTAGAACAAGTGCGTCTCTTGAATGCTAGAAATATTTACAATGCTTATAAAGATTTAGGGTTAAATCCTTCTGAAAGTTCTATTGCTAAAGATTTGTTAACTTTTTTAGAACAAGAAGATAAAGAATCCAAAAGAAAGAAAGAGCAACAAGAAATCGATGTGTTTGGTCATCGTTTGAAAAAATTATCGATGAAAAAAAGTATTGGGGTTTCTGATGTTTTTTATCGTGTTTCTAAGGGCAATCTTCCTAAGGAAGCTTTTGCAAAAAGAATAGGGATTTTTATGGTTTTAGGTGGTGTACGCTCTTTAATGGTTCAACAACTTGTAAATGGTTCTAAAAGAGCAATGTTGGTTCGAGATTTTCTAAATCACTATGAAGATGAAATATTTGAAAAATATACTCAGAAAAATTTCATTTCAGTTATGGATTTTAATTATCAAACCAATGATTATTATTCAAAAGAAAAAATGAATTACAATTATGATATGGAAGCTATTATTAGAGAAACTATGAAAAAATATTCAAATCCCATTTTATCTTTTTATCTTATTTATACTCATTTAGAGGATTTGGAACAACATTTTGATGATTTTTTAACAACTTTTAATCAAATTAATGGAACCGATTACGCTTCATTTGAAAATTTTCTTTATAAAAATCATTTTATTAACGAAGCAGAATTTAAAAATTCAGCAATGGAACTTATAGAAAAGGAAGTTTGAGTTATATGGAAATAGAGAAAATCGTATTAGAAGATAATAAAGAATATTTTATTATTGATACTCTAATGATTGACCAAGTTAAATATGTTTTTCTGAGTGAGAACTTAAATCCTCATACTTCTCTTATTCGTAAGTTTTCAATAAATGGTAAAGAAATAATCGCTTTAAATAATGAACAAGAATATGATAAGGCTTTAAGGCTTTTTACAGAAAAATATAAGGATATTTTTTGTTAAATTATTTTAATATTCTTTAGCACTTTATAGGAATTAACATATACTATTTTGGTGATTGTATGTTTAATTTTAATGACGCTTTATATGCGGCTTCTATTTTAGGCGTTACTTTTGATAAGTATACTTTAGAAGAATTTTTAACGGGAATGAATATCGAACTTGAACATGGAACGGTTAATTTAAAAACGAACGTTACTAATGATGATTTAATTATGAGTGCGAAAATAGCTTTGGCACATTTAAATGAATTTCCTAATTATTATAACAAAGACTATGGCTTATTAGCTTATGAGAAATTTTTAAAAAGTAAGCTTTAAAATAAAATTTAAATCCTAAAAAAATAGTAAAATTTTTTTTATAGAAAGGACCAATTATGATGAAAAATAAAATTGCACTTATGTGGGGAATAACAGGTCTTTGTTTTTGTTTAACTGTCGTTTTTTGGTTTTTAATGAATAAAACAGAAGTGAAATATGAAACTGTTACAGTGGTTGTTACCCATACGTCTAGTAGAGAGGTTGTAAATAAAAACACTCATCATCGAACTACGTTTTATGAAGTCAAAGTAGAGCATGAGGGGAAAGAATATGAATTACAAAATGTTCATGGACTTTCGGGTTTTTATGAGGGAGCCAAAGTAAAAGCTTTGTTGTCTAATAAAAAGTTATATGCAAATGAGGAGGGCATCAAATCGACTTCTCTTGTTGCTATTATTTACTTTATATTTTTATTTGGTACTTTTGGAATGTTAATGGCCTCTGCTACTTGTATGACAAAAGAAAAAAATAAAAAGTAAGAAATTTTTCTATTTTCTTTAATATGAAACGCATTAAGTGAATTACAAAAAAAGACAGATGCCCTTTGATATGAACCCCGTTTCTTGGACATAAGAAACGAGGTTTTTATATGAGTAAA
>CAJTUR010000051.1 GCA_910579535.1 uncultured Bacilli bacterium | reverse complement strand
GAAAATTTAATAATTTTAAAGAATTATTTAAATAAAATGGGAAAAAACTTCCTATTTTTTAATTGCTATTTTATCTGTTTTTGGTTATACTATATTATAGAATAAGAAGGTGTTTAACATGTCAAGAATTAAAAATATAGGAGCAAGAGAAATTCTGGACTCTAGAGGCAATCCAACCATTGAAGTTGAGATTGAACTTGATAATTCTTTACATGTGACCGCCTCTATACCAAGTGGAGCATCTACAGGGAGTCGAGAAGCTTTAGAATTAAGAGATAAAGATGAAAAGCGTTTTCATGGCAAAGGCGTTTTAATGGCCGTCATGAATGTAAATGAAGTCATTAGACCTAAAATTTTAGGAAAAGAATTAAATCAAACAGAAATTGATCGTATGTTAATTGAATTAGATGGAACTGAAAATAAAACGCGTTTAGGAGCTAATGCAATTTTGGGCGTTTCCTTAGCGGTATTAAAAGCTTTAGCCTTAGCAGAAGAAAAAGAATTATACGAATACGTATCCACTGGAAAAGTCACATTACCTATACCTTTTATTAATATAATAAATGGTGGTGCTCATGCCTCAAATAGTTTAGATATTCAAGAATTTATGATTGTTCCTGTTATTAAAGGCTTCAAAGAAAAAGTACGTTGTGGTTCAGAAATATTTCATACTTTAAAAAAGATATTAAAAGAACAAAATTTAAGCACAGCTGTAGGGGATGAAGGTGGATTTGCTCCAGATTTAGCCTATAATAGTTTAGCCTTAGACTTAATCATGAAAGCAATTAAAGAAAGCAATTACGTTCCAGGAAGAGACGTTTATATTGCTTTAGACATAGCGGCTAGTGAATTATACGATCCTCTTACTAGAACATATCGTTTAGATAAAAAAGAAGTCACTAAAGAAGAATTGACAAAATACTACTTAGCTTTAATAAAAAAATACCCAATTATTAGTATTGAAGATCCTTATTACGAAGACGATTTTGAAGACTTAGCTGAATTAACAAAACTCGTGGGAGAAAAAGTGATGCTCGTAGGAGACGACCATTTTGTTACAAATGTAAAATACTTAGAAAAAGCGGTTGAATTAAAAAGTGGGAACGCCATTCTTTTAAAAGCTAACCAAGTAGGAACCATTTCTGAAATGATCCAAACCATTGTTTGTGCCAAAAAGAATAATTATAAAACCATTATTTCTCACAGAAGTGCTGAAACAACTGATACCTTTATAGCTGATTTAGCGGTTGGATTAAATTTGCCATTTATTAAATGTGGTTCCATGTCTCGTGGTGAAAGAATTGCCAAATATAATCGTTTGATGGAAATTGAAGATAAACTAAAACAAAAATAGAGATTTGTTTTTTTTAAACTTATTTGTTATAATAACCACAGGTGAAACATTATGAGTAAAAATAAATTAGGAAAAATTGAAACAGAAGAACAAGCTGAAATAAAAAAATTTATTTTGGTGCTAGGTGGACTAATCGTTATTTTAGTAGGAATTTATTTCTTTACAAGAGCTTTTGTAACAAAAGATTTATTTAATAAAAAGAAGTCCGATGAAATAAATTATCAAGTAGGAGTTATTAGTGATACAAATATTATTGTCGGGAACTTGCTAAATCGTCCTTATGAAGAATACTATGCATTAGCATTTAGTAGCAAAAGTAATTTAGTGGGGTATTACGATACAATTATGTCCAAATATAAAAGTGAAAAAGAATCTTTAAAAATTTATTATATAGATACAGAGGATTATCTTAATAATAAATACATAGATAAAGAAAATCCATCGACTTCATTTGAATCATTAGACAAATTAAAATTAGGTGAAATTACTTTAATGAAAATAAAAAAAGGTAAAATAACAAAGCTAATAACAAACGTAGAAGAGGTAAAAAAAGAATTAAATATTAAAGCCTCTGAATAAATCAGCATATTTTGGCTGATTTTTTTTCTTTTAAACCATAAAAAAATGTGATAAGATGTTTTATAGTAAAGGATGAGCAAATGAAAGAAACGAAAGGTTTTCAATTAAGAGACATAATCATAATTATTATCATAACCTCTATTATTACTAGTTTAACAACGGGAGTAATTGTTTACAATCAAAATAGATTAACTAAAAATATTACTTTTCAAGATTTAAGCAAAGATACTGATTTAAAAGAGTTTTTAAAAGTTTATGCCTCTTTAATAGAAGATTATTATGAAGATGTAGATAAAAAAGCCATGTTGGAAAAAGCAATAGAAGCCATGTTTAACTATTTAGGTGAGGATTATTCCACGTATATGAGTCAAGAAGAGACCAATTCTTTAGCCGATCAATTAAAAGGAGAGTATAAAGGACTAGGAATTCAATTAAATAGAAGCACAAAAGCAATAGAAGGTTTTGTAGAAGGTGGCGATGCAAAAGAATCAGGGCTAATGATAGGGGATATAATTATAAAAGTGGACGATAAAGAAATCAACTCAACCGATGAAATTAATGAAATAGTTGAAAAAACGAAAGAAGGGACAAAATTAAATATAACCGTAAATCGAAATGAAGAGATCTTATCTTTTGACGTAGAAAATAAAAAAATATTGATCCCCGCTATTGCTTATGTGTTAATGGAAAACAACATAGGCTATCTTAAAATGGAACAATTTTCAAATACTTTATCAGAACAAGTAGAATTTGCTTTAAAAGATATGGAACAAAATGGTATGAAATCTTTAATTATTGATTTGAGAGACAATACAGGTGGCTATTTAAAAGAAGCAAAAGAGGTTGCAAGTATGTTTTTAGAAAAAGGAAAAACAATTTATTCATTAGAAGAAAAAAATGAAAATACAGTGTTTAAAGATGAAACAAATGAAAAAAGAGACTATAAAATTGTAATAGTAATGAATGAAAGTAGTGCCTCAGCCTCAGAAGTATTGATCGCCGCTTTAAAAGAAAGCTATGGTGCAATAACAGTAGGTAAAAGAAGCTATGGAAAAGGAAAAGTGCAACAAACAAGAAACTTAGAAGATGGTAGTATGGTAAAATATACATCTGCAAAATGGCTAACACCAAATGGAGAATGCATTGATGGGTTTGGAATAAAGCCAGATTATGAAGTGGAAAAAGAAATCAACTCTTCTTTTGATGAGCAATTAGATAAAGCTTTAGAACTTGCTGAAGTAAAATAAGACTCAATTTGTTTTTTTTATAGAAATATTGTATAATAAAAAACGAAAGCGAGAGATTTATGAACAATATAAATGTAGGAGATAATCTTACTATACATTGTTATAAACATAATGGAATACTTCACCGTGTGTGTGAAGAAGCTACAGTATTAGAAATAACAGAAGAAAAAATTGTTTGTGCGAATGATAAAACAAAAATAATTGAAAATGATGGACGTAGTTATCATACCAATGAATTAGCAATATTAATTTTTTATAAAAAAAATTGGTTTAATATCATCGCTCAGTTAAAAGAGCAAGGTTTATTTTACTATTGTAATATTGCTTCACCCTATATAATTGATAATAAAATAATAAAATATATTGACTACGATTTAGATTTAAGAGTATTTCCAGACGGTGGGTTTCGTATTCTTGACAGAAATGAATACAAATATCATAAGCGTATAATGAAGTATAGTAACGATTTAGATTTAATAATTAAAGAAGAATTGCAAACGTTAATTGAATTAAAAAAGGACGAAAAAGAGCCTTTTCAAAAGGAAATTATTGATAAATATTATCAAAAATACGTTAATTTGAAAAAAAATGCTAAAAATTAGCATTTTTTTGTTGCATTTACATAAAATATAGAGTAAAATGTAAAACATGTTGAAGGAAGTTTCAACATAAAAAAGTATCAAATCGATAAATGATTTACAATTAAAAAAAGCGTCGACGTAAACACTAAAAAAAGTTTTTTAAAAAAATGTAAAAAAAGTGTTGACATAGACAAAAAGATTTGATATATTAATCGTGCGTTATGAAAAAGACGCAAGAAAATGATCTTTGAAAACTAAGTAAAAAAGTCAATTTTGAGTAGCTTAGATTAAACTGAAAATAAAGATTGAAAAAAATCATTTTATTGAGAGTTTGATCCTGGCTCAGGATGAACGCTGGCGGCATGCCTAAGACATGCAAGTCGAACGAGGTGGCCCATTGAAATTGGAGTGCTTGCACAAAAATGGATTTGGATTTTCCACCTAGTGGCAAACGGGTGAGTAACACGTGGGTTACCTGCCCTTAAGTTGGGGATAACAGTTGGAAACGATTGCTAATACCGAATGTGCTCTACGGAGTAAAGAAGCCCTTAAAGCTTCGCTTAAGGATGGGCCTGCGGCGCATTAGCTTGTTGGTGGGGTAATGGCCTACCAA
>CAJTUR010000050.1 GCA_910579535.1 uncultured Bacilli bacterium | reverse complement strand
AAAGGGATCAATCAAATAGATTAATATTTCTATTAAGATTGATTATACGTGAAAAAATGACAACGAATTGTAAATAATTTGAAAAAGAAGAAAACATATTATAAGAGTTTTCTTTTTTTGTGATACAATTTTCTTATAATAGAAGAGGAGTAGATGTTATGGAAATTCGATTTCATATTGCCGATTCTTCTAAAGTAGAGGGAATTGTTAAACTTTGTAATAAGTGTTTTGATGAAGAAACCAGTGTAGAAAAAGCTTTAGAAGTATTTAATCAAACTAAAAATGATAAAAATCAAATTTATTTAATAGGAGAGTGTAATGGGGAAATTATTGCTCATACTCGAATTACGATTATTGAAACGATGTTTATAGAAATGGAAAATTATGCTATTGTAAACCATGTTTGTGTTGACCCTGAGTATCGCAAACATCATGTAGCAACAGAAATGCTTAAAATTATTAAAAAAATTTGTTTGGAAAGAAATTGCATTAGTATTAAGTTGTGGAGTAAAAATTTTCGTGTTCCAGCGCATACGTGCTATAAACGTTTTGGTTTTCAACCTATTGATGCTACTTTTTTTGAACTTGAGTTAGGAGGTAGTCATGAAAATAACTAATGTCTATATTGGTGGTTGGTTTCAAAGAACGATGTTACAGTTAACAGAAATTTATGATTTTTTTCGTGAGTGCAAGTCTAACTTGGCTTTGGATCAAGAAAAGTTAAATGATTTTCATAAAAGTTTAGAAATTGGCCGCATTGATTACGGTGTGAGTGGCGAAGAATATGTTACTTTTACGACCGCTTTAAATATCACAGTTAAAATTTATGAAGATGGTTTGATTGTATTAAATAATAATCATGTAACTGAAGATACGCTCTTTACGGATATTGATAAGGTAACCGATTATTATGAAAATAAGCTTTCTCCAGCGATTAATTATTTATTTAGTTTAGGAGCTCCTGTTCCTAAAGAGCTTGCTCATATTGAGACAGTTTATCCTTATATTATTGTTTGTGATAATGTTTCTAAAGAAGAGATGGCAGATTTATTGAATCGTACTGAGAAGCAAAAATATTTTGAATTTAATAACGATAAGTACGATGTGGTTAGAGGAGATAAATATTATTTGATTAATAATAAAAAAAAGTCTTTAGAAAGTATTGAAAAGTATCTAGAATCACAAATTTTTATTCGAGAGTTTAAAGGACAAATGCATCGTTATCTTAATTTACATCGTATTATATGGGAAAAAATTGATGAAGTTAAAGAAAATGTACATGTTAAAGGTGCGGATATTGTCAAATTTAATTCTAAGTTAGAGGGCTATTCAAAAACAGTAAATTTAATTGATGGAAGAATTAATCAAATGGGAACTTATATTTCTACTCGAGAAAAAATTTCTAAAAATGAGCCTGAGTTAGCTGAGTTTTTGGCTATTTCGGGGTATCGTTTTGAAACTTTAAGGGATACCCTAGATTATATTAAGTATTTATGGGATATGACGCAAACGTATTTATCTTCCGCTCAAAAATTGTTTAGCGGTCTTAAAAGTGATGTTTCAAATAAATCGATTAATAGTTTGACCCTCGTTACTAGTATGAGTGCTGGAGCAAGTATTATTAGTTTGTTAACTAAATCTGAACCGAAATTTACTTCGTTTGGAATTGTTTATTTCTTTTTGCTAGCTTTACTTGGATGGGGTTCTACAAAATTGATTAGTTATGTTTCTAAAAATAGAAAATATGAAATTTCTGATGTTTCGTACGATACGAATATTGATAAAAAATAGTGTTTCTTTATGAAACATTTTTTCATTTTTAAGATATAATAGGGTTTAGAAAGTTTGTGGTGTGAATGAAAAAAGAGTTATTGAGTCCAGCGGGGAATTTTGATAGTTTAATATCAGCCATTCATAATGGATGTGATGCGGTTTATTTGGGTGGTAAAAAATTTGGTGCTCGTGCTTATTCTAACAATTTTAGTGATGAAGAGATGATTAAAGCAATAAAATATTGTCATTTATATGGAGTTAAAATTTATGTGACAGTAAATACGCTCCTTTTTGATTCAGAAATAGAAGACGTTTTGAGTTATATTCGATTTTTACATCAAAATCAAGTGGATGCGCTCATTATGCAAGATTTAGGACTGATTTCTTTGGTACGTCATACTTTTCCTAATTTAGAGATTCATGCGTCTACACAAATGCATACTCACAATGAAGAACAATTAAAGTTATTAGAAAGGCTTGGAGTTAAGAGAGCGGTTTTAGCAAGAGAGCTTTCTTTAGAAGAAATAAAAAATTTTAAAACGTCTTTAGAGTTAGAAGTTTTTATACATGGAGCATTATGTGTATGTTATTCTGGTCAATGTTTGTTTAGTAGTTTACTTATGAATCGTAGTGGGAATAGAGGATGTTGTGCTGGAATTTGTCGTTTGCCTTTTAAGCTTTATTGTGAAGGAAAAGAAATTAAAACAGAGGGCAAATATCTTTTAAGTCCAAAAGAGTTAAATACGATGGATTTTTTTGATGAAATAAAAAAAACTGAGATTACTTCTTTAAAAATTGAAGGAAGAATGAAAAGTTCTGAATATGTCGGATTGGTTACACGTCTTTATCGAAAACTTCTTGATGGAAATACTTTAACTTTACAGGAGAAAAAAGAAATAGCTGTTTTGTTTAATCGTTCGTTTACTAAAGGGTTTCTTTTTAAAGAAACTTTTAAATCTCTTATGAATATTAAAACACCGAATCATCAAGGTATTCTTTTAGGACAAGTATTAGAAATACGTAAAGATAAAATAAAAATTTTGTTGGAAGAAGATTTAATTCAAAATGATGGAATACGTTTTAAAGAAGAGGATAAGGGATTTATTGTTAATTTTCTTTATAATGAAAAAGGGTTATTGATTCATTATGCTTCTAAAGGAAGTATAGTTTATTTAGATAATAAAGTGGGTTTGAAAACAAAAGGAAAGGTTTTAAAAACCATTGATTCTCAGTTAATGGAAAGTCTAAACAGAATTGATGAAAAGAAAATTCCTATTCATTTGTTTGTTAAAGCAAAATTAGGGCAGCCATTAGAAGTAACTTTTAGTGATGAGAAGTTTACAATTCAGCGTTTTGGTAAGGTGGTTTCTTGTGCTTTACAAAAACCAGTTACGGAAGCTCTTTTTGTGGAAAAAATTGGAGCGTTAGGAAATACCCCTTTTGTTTTAAAAAAGTGGATCGTTGATATGGATTCATCTATTTTTGTATCGATGAGTGAACTTAAGGCACTTCGAAGAGAGATAGTAGATGCTTTGAAAAAAAAGAGAGAAGAACAAATCGTTCATCCATTTTTTGAGGTCAAAAGGCAGCTTATGATTCAACAAGAGGAAAAAGAAACAACGCAAGAAGTGTTTTTTCATGTATTGGTTAGGAATGAAGAACAATTACTTTGTTGTCTTGATTTAAATGTGGCAACCATTTATGTTACGGATGAAGAGTTGTATAAAAAATATAAGCGCTATGAACAAGTATATTTAAGACTTGATCGAGTACAGTCCTCTTTTAAAGACTATCAAAATGAGCGTCTCTTAATCACAGAATCGGGAAGCTTATTTAAATATTCACCTAATAATCTTATTGTTACAGATTATTATTTGAATGTTACTAATCGTTATACATTTAATTATTTAGAGTCTTTTAATGTAAAACGTATTACTTTATCTATTGAAAATAGTTTTCAAGAAATTCAATCGATTTGTAAAGTGGTTCCTATTCATAAATTTGAACTTTTTCTTTATGGAAGGCCTGAAGTTATGGTAATGAAAACGTGTCCTTTAAACTATTTAGTTAATCAAAATAAAGTGTGTTCAGTTTGTTTAGAAAAAAAGGATTATTATTTTAGTGATGGAGGGAATAAAAAGTTTCCTATTCTTACTTCTCCTAAAAAACATATTACGCATCTATTTTTTCATGAGGTCTTGTCTCGTGACTTTTTAGAATATAAAAGAATAGGGATTCAACATTTTAGAATTGAATTATTTAATGAATCCTCAGAGGAAATTAAGTCTATTTTGTGTAAATATCGTTAATGACAAAAATATGTAAAACGAGGTAAAAACGGAGTAAAGTTATTTATAACTTTACTTTTTTTTGATATACTAAGTTTAGAATAATAAGGAGTGATTATTGTGAAAGCACCAAAAGTTTTAGAGCATTTAAAACCAGCTCATATCGCTTGTACGAAAAAGGAGATTGCACCTATTGTAGTTATGCCAGGTGATCCTTTGAGGGCAAAATATATAGCTGAAAACTTTTTAAGTGATGCAAAACTTGTGAGTGATACAAGAAATATGTTTATCTATACTGGACTTTATAAAGGAACAGAAGTAACTGTTATGGGTTCTGGTATGGGAATGCCTAGTATGAGTATTTATGCTTTTGAATTGTTTTATTTCTTTGGCGTAGAGAAAATTATTAGAGTAGGAACTTGTGGAGGTTTAATTCCTGAATTAAATGTTCCTGATTTAATTGTTGTGGATAGTTCTTATAATGAGGGCAATTTTGCTTATTCTTATAATGGTGATCCAACGCATTTGGTTTATCCAAGTCCTATTTTGAATAGACAGATTAATGAGACAGCAAAAGAATTAGGTTATCATGTTTATAATGGTTGTGTGATGACAACAGAACAGTTTGGTTTCTACAGTGATAATGAGCATGTGTTGGCTAGAGTTCCTAAAAATATTCAAATAATTGGTGAAGAAATGGAGTCTTTTGCTCTATTTCATATTGCTAATTCTTTTGATAAACAATCAGCTTGTATCTTAACGGTAGTGGATAGTAAGTTTAGTGAAGAATTTATGAGTCAAGAAGATCGTGAAAAATCATTGAATGAATCTATTACGCTGGCTTTAGAATCAATCATTAAATAAAAGGACTGTTATATTTAACAGTTTTTTTATTGTTAAAAAGAAATAAGTGATATATAATTGAATTACAAATAAGGTAAAACACTTTATTTGGTTATAGAGAAAAGTCTTAAGAAAGGAAAAAAGAAAATGAAGAAAATTAAAAAGACGAATGGAGGGGGGGGTTATTAGAAACTAATAACCAACTAGAAAGGTTTACCAAAAACAAAAA
>CAJTUR010000049.1 GCA_910579535.1 uncultured Bacilli bacterium | reverse complement strand
TTATTTACTTAGAAATCTTTAATTTTAAGTCCCCACTAAATTATCTAGAGCCAAACTACCTAAGGTAGTTTTTTTATTGCTTAATCAAGGGTTTTTCAGTAGAATAGTTTTATGAGGTGTTTATCGTGGGAGTAGTTAGTGAAAAAGCTTTATTTTTTAAAGAAAAGTATAAAAGAACCATTGCTTGGCGTTTAAAACAAAATAGTTCTGTTATAGAAAAACATTTAAATCCAGAAGAAGAAGTTTTATATGTTTTTGTAGGACAAAAAAATGAAAATCCTTTAGATTTTTTTTCAACAGCGGTGATAGCGTTAACTAATAAGCGCTTAATGATTGGTCAAAAAAGAGTCTTATTTGGCTATTCTTTAAATTTTGTGACGCCCGATTTATTTAATGATATGCAAGTTTATCAAGGTCTGCGTTGGGGAAAAATAACGATTGATACCGCTAAGGAAGTGATTATTATTACTAATTTGGCTAAGAAAAGTTTGCCAGAAATTGAAACGATGGTCACTGAATTTATGATGAAGGAAAAACAGTAGTATGAACAAAAAGAGAAAAATTAAAAAAAGTGTTCTTTATTCTTTTCTTTTTCTTCTCATTATTGGTTTCTTTTTCTTGTTTCGAAGTCGAAGTTATGAAATTCAATATACGGTTGATGAGGTTTTGGTTACAGAGCGTTATTATAAAAAAGAAAAGATGTATCAATATGTGTTTAGATATCAAGATCGAGATTATGTATTAAATGTAGAAGGGCATGCTTTTAACAAAAAGTTAGTTAAAAAAATTGAAATTAAAAATAAAGAGAATACAACCTGTCTTCAAATAGAAGGAAAACTTTCTTTTTATCCTGTTTGTAGTGATACAAAAACTCTTTTAAGTTATCATTTAGTGGATAAAGAGTTGATACCAGAAGTCTTTCAAAAAAAGGAAGAGGCGTCTTTTTCGGATTATAATAATTATAAAATTTATGATTTAAATAAGAAAACTTTTTTTATCTGGAATTATAAGGGTTTTGATGTAATTAGTGAAAAAAAGAAAACTAATGTGCCTTTGTATTCAAAGGATATTTATACCATTCCACTCACTATTAAAGTTGGAGAAGCTCTATTAATGGCGGATTATCAAGCTACTTATGAATTTTCAAAATTTTTTGTGATTCAGAAAAATGGTAAGGTAAAAGAAATGGCTTTGGATTCAAATCTTTCTTTTGAGTCGTATTTCTTAGGGGTACATAAGAAGTCCGCTTATTTGATGGATAAGAAAAATAAAAAGGAGTATGAGATTTATCCCAGTCGCCTTGCTATGCGTACGATTAGTAAGGATGGAATGGGGAAAATTTATAATGAAAACGATTTTGAAACGGTGACGTTAAATAGTTTGTCAACAAGTGAAAAGTTCTTTACATTTTCTTCTTTGGGTGAATTTTTTATTGAAAACGATCAAAAGCTTTATTATAAAACAGGTGGTACAAAAGTAAAGATAACTGATGAAGAAGTTAAGGCGATTATAGAGCAAAATAGTGAAGAAGTCTATTATTTGGTACAAGATGAACTTCGTTATTACAATTTGTACAGTGGAGAGAAAAAAATCTTATCTTCTTTTGAATGGAATTTCAATTATAAGAATATGATTTACATTTTTTAACAAAAAATAGGTTTAAACATACTTTATTACTAGGAGTGATTGTGTATGTTTGATAAGTATTCGATAAAGAAGGGTGAAAGTTTAGAAAATGTGGCTAAAATGTTTAATACCAATGTGGATGTATTAAAACAAATTAATAATATCTATTACGATGATATGGTCCGAGCTGGAATGGATATTATTGTTCCTAAAAATAGAGATCAATATTTTAATTATTATGTGATTGAAAAAGGCGATAATTTATATGAAATAGCTCGAAAGTATAACATTAATCCAGAGCTTTTAGCTAGTATGAATGGTTTAGAAATGGATGATTATATATATCCTAATCAAGAATTATTGATTCCAAAGAGTGGGTATAGTTATTATATTACCAAAGATGGGGATACTTTAGGGATGGTTTCGGATGTTTTTAGAGTGAATAAGGATGAATTAATGAATGATAATTCGACTATTTATTTAATGCCTGGGCAAATTATGGTGAAGAAAAATCGCTAAAAAATGGACTTTGCTTCCTTTTTTTTTTGTGGTACTATTATTTTAGGAAGGGTTGATTGATTTTGATACTAAAAAAACCTTATGCTTTTTTGATTAAGCATTTTAAAATCATTCATTTGTTGTTATTATTACCAATTGGTTATTTAATTATGAAAACCGCTAGAATTGTGAGTTTTTTCAGGACTTATGTACGTAATAATTATACAACGAATATTGTCAATATTTCAGGAGAACATTTAAATCTATTGATGTATGGTAGTGTTCTTTTGATTTTGGCGGTTCTTTTAGCGGTCTATTATTTAATGAAAAAAAAGAAAAAGACCACTAAACTGTATTTTTTTAGTATTTTGTATTATTTAGGACTCTTTATTTTAATCGGCATTACTCATAGTATTCTAAGTAATATGGAACATGATTTAATTAGTGCTCAACTTGCTCGAGGCTATCGGGATGTGTCTTTGGTGCTTATTTTGCCACAGTATTTCTTTTTTGCTTTAATGTTTGTGCGAGGCATAGGGTTTGATATTAAAAAGTTTAATTTCGCTAAAGATATTGTTGATTTAGAGATCAAAGAGGTGGATTCTGAAGAATTCTTATTTGAACTTAATGTGCCTTCTTATAAAGTAGAGCGTACGATTCGTCGTTTTATAAGAGAGTTTAAATACTATGTGCAAGAAAATACATTTGTTTTTTGTTGTATTTTGGCTTCAATCGTTATTTTTTTAGGAACGGTTACGTATTTGAATTTTGGCGTTTATAATAAGACTTATACCATTAGTGAATCCATGACTCATAATTATTTTAATATGAAAGTGACGGATAGTTTAGTGTCTAATCTTGGTTATGATGGACAAGTGATAACGAATGGGAAATATTATTTGGCTGTGCAATTTTTAATTGAAAATAAAACGGAATACGATTATGAACTTGATTATACAAATTTTCGTTTGATTTTGAATGAACAAACGATTTATCCTACACTTGATCGAGGCGACTATTTTATTGATTATGGTCTGCCTTATAAAGGAGAAAAAATTAAGAGAAAAAGTAAAAATTATTATGTGTTGGTTTATGAACTTAATGCCAATGATTTAACCGATCAGTATGAGATTAAAATAAGAGAAGGCATTGACTATAAACCTGGAGAGATTACTGGAAGGTATAAACATATTAAATTAAAACCTAGAAAAGTGGAAAACATCAAAGAGGTCGAAGAAATTGATATACAAAAAATTGGGAATTTTAAAGATTCAGCGATTGGTTATACTACACTTAAAATTAATAGTTATCAGTTAGAGAATAGTTATACGTATTCTTATCAACATTGTTATAAAAATGGAACTTGTAGTGAACTTAAAGATCGAATTACTACAGATGTGAGTGGTACAATAGAAAAAACAACGTTACTGATTCTTAATTTGAACTATCAGTTAGATTCTAATAGTATTTATGCGAGCAATTTAAAATCAAATTCAAAATTTTTTGATCATTTTATTCATGTTCGTTATGAAAAAGAGGGGAAAAGTACTCTTTTATCGGTTAGAAATCGAACAACCAATTTAATGAAAGATGTTGTGGTTTTTGAAGCCAAAGAAGAAATTAAAAATGCTGATAAGTTGGATTTATTGGTAACCATAAGAGATAAACGTTATGTTTTTCGTTTAAAGTAAAAATAAATTTGAAAGGTTTATTTTTCTATTTTTTAGAATAGACTGTTGGCAAAATAGTTTTATAAATTTTATGTATTAATTTAGTATTATTTGGACATATTATCTGCTTGAGATAAGAGGTGATAAAATGCAGTTAAAAGCATCTGAATATTCTGCTAGTGAGATAGTTAAAATAATGCGTGAGTGGACTGGACTCACTCAAAAAGAATTTGGCAATACAATATTCAGAACTGAAAGAAGCATACAGTCTTATGAACAAGCTGAAAGACAAATAAGTTTAGATACATTCTTACAAATTGCAAAAGTTCATGGTATAGATATCACAATATCGAAAAATAATAACACAAAGCTAAAATAATAAGTTTTCCCACCTTACTTTCGGATTAAAATTTATAATAAAAAAGGTAGACAAAATATTTTTTAAAAGAATTATTACATTGTAATACCTATTTTTATTCTTGTTGTAGTTAGTTGCCAGCGAAAAGTCAAGTTACATTTTCTTACTGTTTTAAAATTGTTATAGTTGTATGCGTGATATTGAACTTATATTTGCTGAATCAAGAAAAGATAAAAGCTTAAAACAAAAAGATATTGCAGGTATATTGGGCGTAAAAGAAGATAGATATTCAAAATAAGAAAAGAGGAACAGATGATATTTCTTTAGAAGAAAGTAATTTTTTTGCCAATTATTATAATGTAAGTTTAGATTAATTATTAGAACTAGATTACTACAATTAAGAACAGAAGCAAATCTTACTCAATATAAACTTGGATTGCTATTAGGATTTCCTTAACGTACTTATGCCAATTATGAAAAAGGAACTAGTATGCCAATAACATTAAAAGCATGTTGCATAGCGATTTTTTATAAAATTTTTTTAGATTATGTGGTTGTTAGAAATGACAATATTTATGATTGATAATTTATAAATTACCATTAAATAAAAAGTAAATTGCTCCTACGTTTTTTATCTTTCTTTTTTTGTATCTAACGATTCTTGGAAAATCTAGTGAACTAAATTTAAATATGCCTTGATTTACATAATCATAAAAGAAGATTTTAAAAAAATTTAATACTTCAGGATGATTAATATATAAATGATTAGTAGTTTGTCTTAATATTATTAATATTAAATATTATTCTTCAGAAAAGTAAATCTTTCTTTTCTACTTCCACTTCTAAATTTGCATACATTTGCACATATGAGGAGATTTGAATATTTTATTGCAAGAGTAATCTTTATTTCTATCAATTTTTTTAAAACAATAGAATGAGATTTATTGATATCTTTTAAAATTTGATTTGGAGTTTAATCCATCTTCTATATTCTTTCTATCTTCAAAAATAATCTACATTTTTCATTTTTAGCATATAATAAAGTATAGAACATTGACAAAAAAATAAGTATAGTGTAAAATTTGTTTTATAAATTATTTTTATTTTGGGTCTATAGCCAAGTGGTAAGGCGTGGGACTGCAACTCCCTGATCGTTGGTTCAAATCCGACTAGGCCCTCCAATGAATATTCGCCCATTTTATGGGCTTTTTATATACCTGTTAAACACACGGTGCGTGTTTAACAGTCGGGCATAACCCCACT
>CAJTUR010000048.1 GCA_910579535.1 uncultured Bacilli bacterium | reverse complement strand
TTATTTACTTAGAAATCTTTAATTTTAAGTCCCCACTAAATTATCTAGAGCCAATTTTTGAATCATTTAAATGAAAAAATAAAGCGTATTTCACGAACAAAATAACTATATTTTTTGTTCGTTTTTTTATATAATAGCCGTAGGTGATGAAAAAATGCAAAAAATAATACCTGAAAAACTTAAACAAGGTAATGAAATAAGGATAATTGCCCCCTCAAGAAGCATGACTATTTTAAATGACGAAACCATAAAAAGAGCCATAACTAACTTAGAAAGCTTAGGTCTTAAAGTCTCTTTTGGAGCAAACGTCAAAAAAGAAGAAAGTGCTTTTTATGGATGTGCATCAATAGAAGAGAGAGTTAATGATTTAGAAGAAGCATTTAAAGATCAAAACGTCAAAGCTATCTTAACGGTTATTGGCGGATTTAATGTCAATCAAATAATCGACAAAATCGATTACAACATTATAAAAAATAATCCTAAAATCATTTGTGGCTATTCAGACATAACCGCTCTTTTACATGCTATTTATAAAAAAACAGGCTTAATCACTTATTATGGTCCTCACTTCTCCTCTTTTGGGATGAAAAAAGGATTAGAATACACCCTTGATTATTTTAAAAAAATGTTTTTTGAATCAAATTCAATTAAAATTCAAGCCAGTTCTCTATGGAGCAACGATTTGTGGTTTATCGATCAAGAAAAAAGAGACTTTATAAAAAATGAAGGGATGCAAATAATAAACAAAGGCACTTGTGAAGGACGAATTATTGGAGGAAATTTATGTACTTTAAATTTACTTCAAGGGACACCTTATTTTGAAGATGAAAAAGAAATCATTCTTTTTATAGAAGAGGATGGAGGAGCAGATAAAAACTTTTTATTAGAATTTGATCGTAACTTGGTATCATTAATACAATGCTTAAAAGTAGAAAACATAAAAGGCATCGTTATCGGAAGAACTGAAAAAAATACTGAGATGACCTTTGAAAAGTGGCAAACATTATTTAAAACAAAAAAAGAATTAGGAAACATACCGATTATTATTAACAGTGACTTTGGTCATACTACCCCTCAGTTTACCTTCCCAATTGGTGGAAACGTAAACTTGACAGTAACTGAACAGATTGAAATTGAAATAAAAGATTAGTGTTGGTACATAAGTAAAAAAATGGACAAAGAAAGGGATTTATAAATGAACGAATACGAGCTAAAAACAAAATTACTCAATATGAAAGAAAAACTAACAGACCTTGGGAGGTCTCTTTGACACCGAAAAAAAAGAAAAAAGAATAAAAGAATTAGAACAATTAACTAAAGAAGAAAACTTTTGGAAAGATAGAAACAAAAGTACCCAAATAAATCAAGAGCTATCAACATTAAAAAAAGAAATAGAAACCTATAAGAAATTAGAAACGAACATTGTTGATAACTTAGAACTTATAAACATTCTAGAAGAAGAGGAACAAAAAAACTTAATAGATGAAATTGAAAAATTAGAAATAAACCTCCAAGAATTAGAAATAAAAGCTTTACTAAGTGAAGAATTTGACTCTTGTAATTGTTATTTAGAAATCCATCCTGGAGCAGGTGGAACTGAATCTTGTGATTGGGCAAGCATGCTCTCTCGCATGTATTTAAGATTTTGTGATAATCGAAAATACGAATATGAAATCATTGATAGTGAACCAGGCGAAGAAGCGGGTTTAAAGAGCATTATTATTTATATTAAGGGATTGTATGCATATGGTTATTTAAAAAAAGAAAAGGGCGTCCATCGTTTAGTACGTATTTCCCCTTTTGATTCCAATAAAAGACGGCATACCTCTTTTGCTTCGGTTCTAGTAACACCAGAATACAATACAGATATTAACATTGAAATAAAAGAGAGTGACTTAAAAATTGATGTTTATCACTCTAGTGGTGCGGGAGGGCAATCCGTTAATACCTCTAATTCAGCAGTTAGAATAACCCACCTACCCTCTAATATAGTAGTGACCTGTCAAAATGAAAGAAGTCAAACGCGAAATAAAGAAATTGCTTTAAAAATGCTTAAAAATAAATTGTATGAATTAGAACTTCAAAATTTAGAAAACAAAAAAAATGATATAAAAGGAACCATGGATAACATTAATTTTGGAAGTCAAATAAGAAGTTACGTATTAGAACCCTATAAATTAATTAAAGATAATCGTTCTGGTTATGAAACAAGTAACGTCACGAAATTTTTAGATGGGGACATTCTTCCCATGTTAGAAGCCAATCTAAAAATAAAATAAATAAAGTCTAAAAGAAAGAAGGCGATAATCTTGAAAGAGGTTTTATTATTTTTAGAACAAATTTTAAAAGAAAACAAAACGATTGTCATAGCTATTTCAGGTGGACCAGACTCAATGTGTCTTTTACATCTTCTCTATCAACAAAAAAAAGAATACAATTTAAAAATAATTGTTGCTCATGTAAATCATAATTTAAGAAAAGAAAGTAAAGAAGAAGCTTTATTTGTAAAAAAAGTGTGTGACATTTACCAAATACCTTTTGAATTAAAAGAATTAAATAATCTTCCATCTACAAATACCGAAAAGAGTGCACGCATTAAAAGATATGAATTTTTAGAAAAAATAGTGAACAAATACCAAGCGGATAGTTTAATGACCGCTCATCATGGCGATGATTTAATAGAAACCATTTTAATGCGATTGACTAGGGGAAGCAATTTTAGTGGCTATGCGGGATTTAAAAAGATAACAGCCAAAAAAAATTATAAGTTGATAAGACCATTAATCTATTTAACCAAAGAAGAAATCATTAATTATAATACGGAAAATCATTTGGAATACCGAATCGATAAAACCAACCAAAGCGACGATTATACTAGAAATCGCTTTCGAAAAAACATAGTTCCTTTTTTACATCAAGAAAATCCTAAAGTTCATCAAAAATTTTTAAAATTTAGTGAAGAATTAGACAGAATAAATGTCTATTTAGAGAAAATAACAGAAAGTATCTTGACGACCATTTATGATTTTGATAAAGTAAACTTGCACAAATTTAAAGAGTTAGATTCTGTGCTTCAAGTTCGAGTATTAGAGGACATGTTAAAAAAAGAATATGAAGATAAAATTTATTTAGTAAACGATACACACCAGAAGATGATTTTTGATTTAATAGAAAGTAAATCACCAAACAAGAAAATAAATTTACCTTTAGACAAGACACTTGAAAAAAGTTATCAATATCTTTATTTTAACAAGAGTCATGAGCTAGTAAAAAAGGAATATATATTAAAAGAAAGTCTCAAATTAAATGAGCAAGAAAGTATTATTAAAATAAAGACAGACAATAGTAAAAAAAGTAATGACCTTTTGCGTTTAGATTCAAAAGAAATAACATTACCACTCAAAGTTCGAACTAGAAAAAAAGGCGATGTCATGACGCTTAAAAATGTTAAAGGAAGTAAAAAAGTAAAAGACATTTTTATTGATGAAAAAATTCCTTTAGAAAAACGAGATCAATGGCCTATTGTCACGGATGCGAACGAGGTTATTTTGTGGGTTCCTGGATTAAAAAAATCAAATTTTGATAAGAATAATAATGAATTTTATGATATAATATATAAATATGTGGTTAGTGAGGAGAAAAGAAATGAATAGAAATAACACAATGAGAAATATATTTCCTTATTTAGTTTTAGTAGTGGTTATTTTCTTTGTTTTAACAGTTCTAAATATGGGTGGAGCAATAAAACATGAATTAACAACAGGAGAATTATTAGGAGAAATAGAGAAAAGCAATGTAACTGAAATTATCGTGACACCAAGTAGTTCCGATTCGGTTTATTATATTGAAGGAAAATTAGCAAATTATAAAGAAAAAGAAACCTTTAAAGCGAAAGTAGTAGAAAAAGATTTAAATGAAATTACAGCTTACGCTAAAGGAAACCCTGATATAATAAAAAAATATGAAACCAAAAAAGATCCAGGGTCGATTTCAATATTATATATTGTAATTAATTTCTTACCTTTGATTATTATAATTGGTGCTTCTTACTTCTTATTTACCAAAATGGCTGGAAGTAATAAAAATTCGATGGATTTTGGTAGAAGTAGAGCAAAATTAAGTGAAAATGGCGGTAGTGTAAAATTTAAAGATGTTGCTGGATTAAAAGAAGAAAAAGAAGAAGTATCAGAATTAATTGATTTCTTAAAAAATCCGAAAAAATTCCAAAAGTTAGGAGCTCGTATTCCCAAAGGTGTTTTATTAGTAGGGCCTCCAGGAACAGGAAAAACTTTATTAGCCAAAGCTGTAGCTGGAGAAGCTAATGTTCCATTCTATTACATTAGTGGTTCAGACTTTGTGGAATTGTTTGTAGGAGTGGGTGCAAGCCGAGTTCGTGACATGTTTAAAGAAGCGAAAAAAAACGCTCCATGCTTAATATTTATTGACGAAATTGATGCTGTAGGACGTCAAAGAGGGGCTGGACTTGGCGGAGGACACGATGAAAGAGAGCAAACATTAAATCAATTATTAACTGAAATGGATGGTTTTGGAGCAAACGAAGGAATTATTATTATTGCTGCAACTAATAGACCAGATGTTTTAGATCCAGCTCTATTAAGACCAGGACGATTTGATCGTCAAGTGACAGTTAATTTACCAGATACAAAAGAAAGAGAAGAAATATTAAAAGTTCATGCAAGTAATAAAATATTAGATCCTACAGTGAAATTGAATAACATAAGTGCTCGTACGCCAGGATTTAGTGGAGCGGATTTAGAGAACCTTTTAAATGAAGCCGCTTTATTAGCCGTTCGTAAAAATGAAGAATCAATTACGATGGATGACATTGATGAAGCAACAGATAGGGTATTAATGGGTCCAGCTAAAACAAGTCGAAAAATTACTGACAAAGAGAAAAAATTAGTAAGTATCCATGAATCAGGACACGCTGTTATTGGTATTAAATTAGAAGATGCTAATGAAGTTCATAAAATAACAATTATTCCACGTGGAATGGCTGGCGGTTATACAATGATGCTTCCAAAAGAAGAAAAGATTTCTGTAATGACTGAAAAAGAATTGTTAGCAATGATTACGGGTCTTTTAGGTGGTCGTGCTGCTGAAGAATTATTCTTAGGAGAAATTACAACAGGAGCAAGTGATGACTTTAAAAAAGCAACAAACATTGCGCGTAGTATGGTATCTGAATACGGTATGAGTGAATTAGGGCCAATGCAATATGAGCAAAAAAGTGAAGGCGTCTTCTTAGGAAGAGACTATAATAAATCAAGAAATTATTCCGACCAAGTAGCATTAGAAATTGACCGTGAAGTAAGAAAAATTGTTGAAAATTGTTACGCTGATGCTAAGAAAATATTACTTGAAAATGAAAAATTAGTAAATATTTTAAGTGAAGCTTTAATTGAAAGAGAAACCTTAACAAAAGAAGAAATAGAATCTTTAGTAACAACTGGAAAAATTGCGGAAAATTTAGAACCTTTAAAAGAAGGCGAAACATCTTTATTAAAACTAAGAGAAATAGCCAAAGCTAAAAAAATTAAAGGGTATTCTAAAATGACTAAAGAAGAACTTGAAGAGGCAATTGAAAAAGGAGAAGAGTAATCTTTTCCTTTTTTTTATTGTTAAAAAATGGTAAGTGATATATAATTGAATTACAAATAAGGTA
>CAJTUR010000047.1 GCA_910579535.1 uncultured Bacilli bacterium | reverse complement strand
CAGTGGGGTTATGCCCGACTGTTAAACACGCACCGTGTGTTTAACAGGTATATAATCTTCTTAAGAAGATAGAGTTATCTTTATTATGCAAAGGAAGTGAGGTGGAAGTAGTGAGAAAATATATAATGAGTTTATTACTTTGTGTATTATTAATAGGTATAACAGGCTGTGGTGAAAAAAAATTAACTTGTACGATTAAAGACGAAGAAGCAAATGCAAAAATGGAAGGTTCTTGGGTTATCACATATAAAGACGATAAAGTTTTAAAAGCAACAAATAAAAATGTAATGGAAGCCGAAAAAGAAACAATTACACTTTACAAAAATTTTATTGAAAATGAATTTAATGATTCATTAAAAGACATTAAAGGCTTTAAAATAGACCTAAAACAAGAAAGCGATACCAAATATCGTTATGAAATGACCTTTGATTTTAATAAGTTAGATTTTGATGAATTATCCAATAAACTAGGTGAAAGCAATCTAAATTTATCAAAAGATGTATCATTAGAACAATTTAAGAAAAACATAATCGATCAAGGCTTTACTTGTGAATAAAAACGAACCAAACGGCTCGTTTTTTTAAGATTCTTCTATAAAATTTTTACTTTTATGGGGTTCTTCTCTTAATAATTCTCGATAATCTTGTTGTCTTAAAGCTTCATAAACCATAATGGCAACAGAATTAGAAAGATTTAAAGCGCGCACACGATCCGTCATAGGCATCCTCATACAATGATCTAAATAAGGTTTTAAAATCTGAGGAGGAATACCTGTACTTTCTTTTCCAAAGAAAAAATAAATCGCTTCATTTTGATCACTATAATCAAAACTCGTATGAGGTTTATGACCATACCTTGTTAAAAAATAGAAAGTTCCCTTATTCTTGCTAAAAAAATCATCAATATTTTCATACACTTGATAATCACAAAATTCAATGTAATTAACGCCACTTCTCTTGATTGACTTTTCATCTAAAGAAAAACCTAAAGGTTTTATTAAATGCAACTTAGTATTTGTAGCCACACAAGTTCGCATGATATTTCCCGTATTTCCAGGAATCTCTGGTTCAAATAGAACAACATGAATCATAACCATCACTTCTTTACTACAAATAATCATAAAATAGATTCTTCTTTTCGTCAAGAATGAGTGATTTGCCCTTCCGCTTACTTCTGTATTTCATACACTAATATAAGGAGGAAGAAAAAATGTTATTTGAAAACAATGATTTCGATTTTGATTTATTAAATTTATCAGGATTAAATCTTGATACGAGTCAAATGATCTTTAATAATCAAAATTATTATAACGATATGAATTCAAATAAACTTTACAGTAGTAAAGAAGGATTTTTAAGAGGCAATATGTGGGTAAATGAATACGTGCCCTATAAAGGAATGAATTACATGAACTTAGTTCCAACGTGTGAAAGAGAAGCACTTCTTTATAAAATAATGGAAATCGATTTTGCTATTAATGATTTAAATTTATATTTGGATTTGCATCCCGAAGATTATGAAGTTTATAATCAATTTAAAAAATACGTTACTGAATGCATTCGTTTAAAAGACGATTATTCAAAAAAATATGGTCCATTATCATTAGAAGAGACCACAAAAGAAAAATACAATTGGATAAACAATCCATGGCCATGGGATAAAACAGGAGGTAGCATGTATGTTTAAATATATGAAAACTTTAAATTATCCAGTTAATATAAAGAAAAAAGACTTAAAAATGGCTAGATATTTATTAACTCAGTTTGGTGGAGCCAATTCAGAATTAGCAGCATCCTTAAGATATTTTAGTCAAAAATTTAGCATGCCTGATGAAAAAGGAAAAGCTTTATTAAACGATATTGCTACTGAAGAACTTGGACACGTGGAAATGATCGCTACTATGGTAAAACAATTAACAGAAGGAGCGACTCCAGAAGAAATGAAAAATGCTGGTCTTGGAGACATTTATAGTGAACATGGTATGGGCCTTTATCCTACCAATGCTTCAGGTAGTCCATTTACAGCCACTTACTTTGCTGTAACAGGTGATGTTTTGGCTGACTTATCTGAAGATATGGCTGCTGAGCAAAAAGCACGAGCTGTTTATGAAAATTTAATCAACTTATCAACAGACAAGGACGTTATAGGACCATTACTCTTCTTAAGACAAAGAGAAATCATCCATTTTAACCGTTTTAAAGAACTTTATAAATATTACAAGAAAAAAGGATATTAAAAAAAGAGAAAAATTCTCTTTTTATTTTTTTAAAAGGGCCATAGCAACAATAAAACCGATATTTAAAATAACTACTAGTAAAACCACAACATCGATATAGCCTGCTTTTTTACGTGTTCGAGTAAAATCACTCTCTACTACATTTTCAGCTGGTTTTTCTAAACGTTCTTTCCACTCATTCAAAACCTTTTCTTCATGAGTAGTCTTCTCAGTTTTTTCCATTAAACTCATAACATTTTGGGTATGTTCAGATGCTATTTTCTCTGAAGACACTGGAGCCAATCCCACTTCATCTAATTCATTTTGATCCTGTATAAATCTTTCATAAATGTCTTTCTTCATCGCTTCATCGGGAGCTAAATTTTCTTTGGCAATAAGATTACTATATTCTTCTGGAGTAATAATATCATTTATACTTAAAGTCTTATTATTTTTTTCTTCAAATTTAATTATATTATCTGTATTCATACTCGTTATACCTCCTAACCTTTTCCTTTAATTGTTTTTCTTTTATCAAAATAGAATGAATATGTACTTTAATAATTTTATAAAGAAATTCACTACTCATAGCATCAATACTATAAAAAATATTTGGATTTTTTAAAATATCTTGCATATAAATTTCACTAATATCTAACTTATTATTTTTATAAAATAAATAATGTCCATCCGTTTCAATCTCATGTAATTTCGGATTTTTTTTCTTCCAAGATGCTACATAAGCAGCATTAATTTTACAATTATCAGTGCTGCCCATATTACAGTCCTCCTCTATTATTACAATACCAATTATAACAAAAGGAAACGAATATTTCAATAACTTAAGAAAATAAAAAATAGAGTTCACTTTGAACTCTATTCATATTAAACACTACAAACGTAATGTTTTTTTCTAATATATATCTTTCTCATTAAATCAATAGGGATAACGGTTAAAGATAAAAGAACCACAAGTAATAACTCTTTAAAAGTCAATCCATACGTACGAAATAAACTTCCACCATGATAAATCAAATAAAGTTGCACTACCACAATAAATAAGATAATAAAAATAAAGATTTTATTTTGTTTTAGATTACTAAAAAGATTCATTCTCTCACTTCTTGCATTAAAAGCATTACAAACCCCTATAAAAATAAACAAGGCAAAATAAGCGGTCATCAAATAATTATAATTTTCTCCTGTTCTTATAATGGTTTTAAATAGAGGTAACTTTAAAAATAAAATACATAGAAGAGCCGAATAAATACCCGTGAAAATAATTTCACTATACATATAGCCATTAATAATCTTTTCGTCTCTTTTTTTAGGCTTTTCATTCATATAGCGCTCAAGAGGAGGTTCAAAAGAAAACGCTAACCCAGCAAACGTATCCATAATCATATTAATCCAAAGCATCTGAATAATAGTAATAGGTGTATTAACACCAATAAATGGTCCTATAATTGAAATAAACAAAGCTCCCATATTGCAAGTTAATTGATAAATAATAAACTTACGAATATTTTTAAAGATGGTTCGTCCATACAATATTGCTTTACTAATAGATAAAATATTATCATCCAGGATAACAATATCACTAGCCTCTTTCGAAACTTCTGTTCCACTTCCCATAGCGAAACCTACATTAGCTTTCTTTAACGCTGGCGCGTCGTTCACACCATCCCCTGTCATGCCTACAACCAAATCCATGCTTTCAAGTAGACAAACCAACCGACTTTTATCCTTAGGAAGGGCTCTTGCTACGACTTTCAAACGCCCCACGACTCTTTTAAGTTCTTCATCACTCATTCGATTCATTTCGTCACTTGTTAAAACAAGATCTTGTGAACTCGTAATCAATCCTGCATCTGTAGCAATTCTCTTTGCTGTATCCTTATGATCCCCTGTAATCATAATAATGTCAATTCCAGCATTTTTAATTAATCGGATGCCTTCACGAGCTTCATCCCTTAACTCATCACGAATAGCAATCAAGCCTAGGAAAACAAAACTTCCTCCCTCTTTATGAATAATAGCGTCTTTTGAATAGGCCATAGCTAAGACTCTAGTCCCTGATTTAGTTAAATTAGAAATGGTTTCCTCCAAACGATTCTTATGAATTAATACGCGTTCACGATTTTCCTCATCCAAATAACGTGTACAAAAACGTAATATTTTTTCAGGTTCGCCTTTAATATAAGTTAATTTTTCCGCATTATCAATTTGAACTAAAGAGCACTTATTAGTACTATTGAAAGGAACTTTTTCTAATTTTTGATACAACGTTTTTTCTCTATTTTTCAAAAAAGTAAGCAAAGCTCGATCAGTAGTATTACCACCAACCACATGCAAATCATGATCAAACATAGCTTCATTATTATAATAAAATGATTCATAAATTTTTTCATAAAAACTTTCTTTTTTTAAATCTTCAATATGTTTATAAGTTTTCATATTTCCACTTATAAACGCCATGACTTCTAATTTTCCTTTTGTAAGCGTTCCCGTTTTATCTGTCAGTAAAACATTTAAACTTCCTGCGGTTTCAATACCCACTAACCTTCGAACCAAAACATTCTCTTTTAACATTCGTTTCATATTACTTGATAACACAAGCGTAATCATCATTGGTAACCCCTCAGGTACAGCAACGATAATAATTGTTACGCTAAGCGTCAAAGCATGGATAAAATAATTAAACATCGTATGAAAATCGGTAATCGTACTTAAAATCAAAGCTTTATCAAAATGATTTTCAATAAATATAACTGAAAACAAATAAGAAAGGGTGACTAGAATCGCTCCAATATAACCAATTTTGCTAATAACACCTGCCAAATCTCTTAATCTCAATTTTAAAGGACTTGGAGGTTCACTTTCTTGTAATTCAGAGGCAAGTTTACCATAAATCGTCTTCTCACCTACTTCTAAAACACGCATCATCGCCTCTCCATTAAATACAATGGTGCCTCGATAAACTTTATTTTCTTCTTCTATAGTTGAAACAGTACTTTTCTTTTCTACTTCTCCAGATTCGCCATTAATAGTAGACTCATCTACAAAAACACTTCCACTTACAATAAATCCATCTGCTGGTATTCGATCTCCTGTATTAAGTAAAATTAAATCATTTTTTACCACTTCATTAATATTAACTTCTTGAATAACCCCATTTCTTTTAACTTTTACTTTAATCAAAGCTGCTTCTTCACCTAGTCTTTGAAAAGCTTTTTCACTTCCATATTCCGAAATACTTGAAATAAAAGAAGCTAAAAAAATGGCAATCAAGATTCCTAACGTTTCAAACCAATCAAAACTCCGAAACAGAAAAACAACCTTCACTGCTAAAGCAATCAATAAAATCTTAATGATCGGATCTCCTAAAGATTCCAGTAGCAAACGAAGAAAACTATTTTTCTTAACTTTACTAATTTCATTAGTGCCATACTTTCTACGATTATTTACAACTTCTTCTTCTGTAAGTCCTTTTAAATTCATGGTATGCTTGTCCTCCTAAAACAGTATATGAAGCCAAAAAAAAAATAACACTAAAATTATTTTTTTGGCTCTAGATAATTTAGTGGGGACTTAAAATTAAAGATTTCTAAGTAAATA
>CAJTUR010000046.1 GCA_910579535.1 uncultured Bacilli bacterium | reverse complement strand
TTTTTTCTTTTTATAAATATTTATTTTATCTTCATAACTTAATTTACTCATATAAAAACCTCGTTTCTTATGTCCAAGAAACGGGGTTCATATCAAAATAATGGTCTTATTTTTTTGTTTAAATAGGAAACCAAATTGCGACTCGTAAAGAGTGGTATGATATCATAACAAAATTTATAACAATATGGCTTCAATTTGAAGAGGAAAAGGAAGAGTAGCTTATAATATAAAATTAAAAATGAAAAAGAGGAAAGTTTAATTGATAAGATATTTTTAAAAAAATTAATGTAGACAAGATAAAGCGTTTTTGGTATTCTAAAGATGAAAAAAACATTGAAAAATATAAATATATTTTGGAAAGAGAGAGAGAAGCATTAGCTTTTGAAGTTGAAATAAAACAAAAATCTATTGAAATTGTCAAAAATAGGCTTCAAGATAAAGAGCGTGTTGAAAAAGTTTAAAGGAAAATTTATTTCTTTAGGGAGTAGGGGTAATCGTTTAGAAAGAATGTGAAACATGAAAAAGAAAAGTTTAATTAGTTTTGGTGTGACCTTGGTAGTAGGAATGATTTATTTTTATTTCTTTTTGCCACCTATTCATCCTCAAAGTTTTGATTTTTGGATTTTTGTAGGTGTTCTACTTTTGGTATTTTTATCTTTAAATACAGAAATGAGTGATATTTCTTCGAATCAACATTTTAATACTATTAATCTATCTTCTAAAGTTATTATTGGGGGAATTGTTTTTATTGTTTTAGGTCTTCTTTTTACTAATTTTGTTTTGTCTCCTCTTTTTATGTCACAGGCTTACCAAAAACGTATTACGGTTTTAGAAGATGGTGATTTTGCTAAAGATATTGAAGAAATCAATTATCGTCGATTGCCTTTAATTGATAAAGAATCGAGTGAGAAGTTGGGAGACCGTGTGATGGGACAAATGCCTGAAATGGTTAGTCAATACCGAGTATCTAATCTTTATACTCAGATTAATTATCAAGATACGATTCTTCGTGTGACTCCTTTAGAATACAATGGCTTTTTTAAATACTTAAAGAATCATAAGAAAGGCATCACAGGCTACATAAAAGTAGATTCTGTAAGTGGAGAAAGTGCTCTTGTTAAATTAGAAGAGGGGATGAAATACGTTCCTTCAAGTTATTTTTTTAAAAATTTAAAAAGACATTTAAGATTTAGGTATCCTACGTTTATTTTTGGCAATTTTAATTTTGAAATTGACAATGAAGGGCAACCTTATTTTGTTGTTCCTGTTTTAAAATACGCTGGTGTTCAATTAAGAAAAGACGTTAAGGGTGTGGTTTTACTTAATCCAATAACCGGTGAAAGTGTTTATTATGACGTGTTAGAGGTCCCAACATGGGTGGATCATGTTTATGATGCGGATTTAATTATTGAGCAAGTTGATGACTGGGGAATCTATAAAAATGGTTTTCTAAATTCTATTTTTAGTCAAACGAATGTGGTTAAAACGACTGAAGGGTATAATTATACAGTTTTAAATGATGATGTTTATTTGTATACAGGCATTACAAGTGTTTCTTCGGATGAAGCGAATATTGGTTTTATTATGACTAATTTGCGAACAAAAGAAACGAAGTTTTATCAAGTACCTGGGGCTGAAGAATATTCAGCTATGGCGAGTGCGGAAGGGCAAGTTCAGCAAATGAATTATAATGCAACGTTTCCATTACTCATTAATTTAAATGGAAAGCCAACGTATTTAATGAGTTTAAAAGACCATGCGGGCCTTGTAAAAATGTATGCTTTAGTTGATGTTCATGATTATCAAAATGTTTTGGTTAGTGAATCCAGTTTAGGAATTGAGGCTATTGTTTCCAAATATTTAGAAAATGAAACTGTGAGTACAGAGAATTTTAAAACTAGAGAGCTTACTATTAAATTATTAAAAGAAGTTTTAATCGATGGAACAACTTATTATTATTTAATAGATCAAGATAATAAAAAATATAGTGTCTCAATAAAAGTGAATAAAAATCAGTTGCCTTTTATGAAAGTTGGAGATAAGATTCGAATTTATTATAAAGAAGAAAGTGATTTAATTGAAATTCGTGATGTTGATTTTTAGAATAAGGAGTCTTTAAAAAGGGGTTGTATTTTCAATATATGTTTACTTTTTTAAAATACTTTATTGTTAAGTATTTTTTATTTGAATCTTTAACAAAAAGTTAATTTAGGCATATACTGAAAATGAATCAGTCAAAAGTTTAGTTCCAAGAAAAAATGTGGTATAATAGTTTTTAAATGTGAGAGGGTGAAAACTAATGTTTCATTATCGTAATATCAAAATTAATTATTTTTTTATCAATAACAATAGTTTTAAAACTCTAGTGTTTCTACATGGATGGGGACAAAATATTGAAATGATGCAACCTATTGCTAAACCGTTTTATGAAGCGTATAATGTTTTAATTATCGATTTACCTGGTTTTGGAAAGTCTAATGAGCCAAAAGAGGTTTGGAGTTTACAAGACTACGCTGAAATGATTCATGCTTTAGTTTGTTCGTTAGAACTTAATGATGTGTCGCTTATTGGACATTCTTTTGGAGGTAAAATTTCTATTATTTATGCCTCTATCTATGATGTTTCGCAATTAATTTTAATTGCAAGTCCTTATAAAGTGGCTAAAAAGAAGATTTCATTTAAAGTTAAGGTATTAAAAGTCATGGCTAAAGTGCCTTTATTTCGAAATTGGGCTTTAAAGACAAAGCAAAAAATGGGCTCAGTTGATTATCGAAATGCTACCCCTAAAATGCGAGATATTTTAGTCAAACATGTGAATACAGACACGACAGAAAATTTGAAAAAAATTAAAGCCCCTACGATTATTTTATGGGGAACAAATGATTCCGCTGTAGGAATTGAAAATGCGTACGAAATTGAATCTTTTATAAAGGATGCTGCGGTCATTCCTTTTATTGGTCGAACCCATTATGTTTATTTGGAAGAACTTAATCGGACGGTTGAGATTATTAAATCTTTTATTCGATAGGAGGAATGTTATGGTTTTTTTTGTTTCTTTAGTACCTTATTTTATTTATTTATTTTTAAAGACGACTAAAAATTTACAAATGTTACAGCAAAATCGTTATAATCGAGGTAATAAATATTTAAAATGGGTTAAAAGTAATTTAAAAAAGAATTTTTTAAATTGGGAGTTTTTCGGTTTTCTTTTACTTTTTTTTATTCGTAGGCCTTTTTTTGAATTGCTATTCTTTTTCTATATGTTGGTTTTAATTGCTTTGTCTTTTTATGAATATAAAAGAAGTGTTACGAAATTGCCTTTAAAATATACTGGAAGAATACTACGTCTTTTGGTAACGCTTTTTGTTCTTTATCTTGCTCCTTTTTTAGGCTTATTAATAGATGAGACTCTTTGTTTTATTTTATTTGTTTTCATGCTTTATCTTAATGCTTTTGTGGTTGTATTAGCGAATAGTCTTAATTTTCCGATTGAAAAAATGATTAATTATTATTTTAAAATGAAATCATTAAAACGTTTAAAAAGTTTTAAAAACTTGGAAGTAATAGGAGTTACAGGAAGTTATGGAAAGACTAGTAGTAAAAATATTTTAAATGATGTGCTAAGTGTTAAATTTAATCCATTAAAAACACCTAAGAATTATAATACACCTTTTGGTTTAATGATTACCATTAATGACTACTTAGATAAGTTTCATGATTATTTTATTGCGGAGATGGGTGCTTGTAAAAAAAATGAAATAAAAGAACTCTGTGATTTGGTTCATCCTAAATATGGTATTTTAACCAAAATAGGTATGGCTCATTTAGAAACGTTTGGAAGTCAAGAAACGATTATTAAGACTAAGTTTGAGTTAATTGAATCTTTGCCGAAAGAGGGTTTAGGGGTTTTAAATGCGGATGATGAAAATCAAGTGAATTATGCTTTGAAAAATACCTGTTCTATTTTGTGGATTGGCATTGATAATAAAGAAAAGGCCGATATTTATGCTGATGAGATTCAACTTAGTAGTGAGGGAACGACGTTTACTTGTCATTTTAAAAAAGAAAAAGAAACCCTTGTTATACAAACTCGATTACTTGGAAGAGCAAACATCTATAACCTTTTAGCCGCTATCGCGCTGGGCAAGCATTTAGGATTAACTAAAGAACAACTAGAACTTGGTGTCAAGAAAGTAAAACCGATTGAACACAGATTGAATATGAAAAAATATTATGATATGGTGTTAATTGATGATGCTTACAATGCTAATATTGAAGGCGCTAAGATGGCTTTAGATGTATTAAATTTAAGTAAGGGTAAGAAAATCGTCATTTCTTCTGGTATTATTGAATTAGGTGCACTTTCTTATGAAACGAATAAAGAACTTGGAAAATATATGGTCAGTCGTGTGGATGTGGCTATCTTAATTGGAGAAAAGCAAACGAAACCGATTTATGATGGATTAATTGAAAAGAAGTTTAAAAAAGAAAACATCTATGTGGTTCAGACCATTCAAGAAGGGTTGAATCTTTTAAACAAATTAAAAGAGAAAGAAACATATATTTTATTACAAAGTGATTTACCAGATATATTTAATGAAAGTTAGGAGTGAGTAATTTTGAAAATTAAAGTGGGAATTCTTTTTGGAGGCTGTTCTGTTGAACATGAGGTGAGTATTATTACAGCCGTTCAAGCAATGGAGTATTTTGATAAAGAAAAATATGAAGTTATTCCGATTTATATTGATAAAAATAGAAGATGGTTTACGGGAGAAAATTTATTAAAAATGGACTCTTTTAAAGATTTAGAAACGATTGAAAATCGAGCTATTGAAGTTCATTTGGTTCGTCAAGATAAGGAGTTTGTTTTAATTAAAGCAAAAGGGCTTCTTCACAAACAAGTGGGTGTGATTGATGTTGCTTTTCCAATCGTACATGGAAAAGGGGTCGAAGATGGTTCTTTAGCGGGGTATTTAGATACTTTAGGTATTCCCTATGTGGGACCTGATATGCTTGGAGCTTCTCTTGGTCAAGATAAAGTGGTTCAAAAACAAGTTCTCAGTGCGGATGGCATTCCAGTAACCCAATTTGTTTGGTTTTATGAAAATGACTATTTAACAAGTAAAGACTCTATTCTTAAAGATATTAAAAAATTAGGCTATCCTGTTATTGTTAAACCAGCACGACTTGGAAGTAGTATTGGTATAAGTTTTGTAAAGGAAGAGCACTTTATTGAAGAAGCGATTGAAAGCGCTCTTCTCTACGACGAAAAAGTTCTTGTTGAGGAAGTGGTTCCAAATTTAGTTGAAGTAGATTGTGCTGTAGTGGGAAATTATGAATCAATGGAAACTTCTTTGATTGGAGAGATGAATACGACGAATGCCTTCTTAACTTTTGATGATAAGTATTTAAGTGAAGGTGGCAAGAAATCTTGTAAGAGCGAAAGTACTACAGGTTTTAAAATTCCAGCGGTTTTAGATAAAGAAGTTGAAGAAAAAATCTATGATTATTCTAAAAAAGCTTTTAGAAGCTTAAATTTAAAAGGCATTACTCGTTTTGATTTTTTAGTTAACCAAGAAAGTAAAGAGGTTTATGTTAATGAACCGAATACGATTCCAGGCTGTCTTGCTTTCTTCTTTTTTACAAAGAAAGGAAAAACGTATACCCAATTATTGGATGAATGTGTTTCTATGACTATTAAAGACTATAAGAATACAGTAAAAAAAGTGACCTCGTTTGAATCGAATGTTTTAAGTACCTATAATGGTTCAAAAGGTGGTAAAGGAAAAATGAATTAGACAAAAGTCTAATTTTTTTACGCTTATTTGACATTTTATTGCTAAAAAAATGCCATCCTGATTCAAAGGATGGAACTTCTCTTTATTTAAAGAAAATTAAAAGACGCTAAAGAAATTTTTGAAAAAAGTATTTGTAAAAAGACAATTGTAGTAGAGCCTGTTTAAAGGGAAAATAAATTTTGTGATGTACTTCAAAAAGTTAGAGAAAATACTATAAAGAAAAAGTGATTATTAAAAAAATATTATTTGATGTGAGAAAAGACGAGAACAAAGTAAAATTTTTTGGATAATTATTTACCAAATATTGAATTGATTTGATAAATTTTTTATTTGATAAAAAATAATATGTGATATATAATTGAATTACAAATAAGGTAAAAACTTTATTTGGTTATATAGAAAAGTCTTAAGAAAGGAAAAAAAGAAAATGAAAAGAATTAAAAAGACGAATG
>CAJTUR010000045.1 GCA_910579535.1 uncultured Bacilli bacterium | reverse complement strand
TTTCCAATTTATAACAAACTATCAAATAAGTACTTGACTTCTAATAGTTAGTCATCTCCATGATTCCTTTTTTTATTTTTAAAATAGTCTTGCTCCAACTTCTATTTTATCTTTTTATTTTATTTAACCTATTCTACTTCTTTTAAGTCATTTTCTAAGTAAGCATCTCTCATGGATGAACTAAAAACATTTTTACTTTAATTTTAGAATACCAAATATCTTTTATTTTGTCCATATAAACAAGCAATCATATTTTCACTAATCGATACGAACACAAATAAGAAAAATGGCAAAAAAATAAAAAAGTATAAACTTTTTTGTCTTAAACTGTCATTAATTCTGTTTCTTTTTCTTTTAATTTTTCATCAACAATTTTATTATATTTATTAATGGTTTCTTGTACATCGTCTAACATTCTTTTAATTTCATCTTCCGTATACTCACCATTTTTTATCGCATTATTTTCATCTTGTCTTATATTTCTTAAAGCCACTCTTGCTTCTTCACAAACTTCTTTCGCCTGTTTTACATATTCACGTCTTCTCTCTTCAGTAAGTTCTGGTATGGTCAAAATAATAATTTCACCATTATTTGTAGGTGTAATGCCAATATTAGCTTCATTAATCGCTCTTTCAATATCTTTAAGCATCGTTCTATCAAAAGGTTTAATCATTAATTGTCTCGCTTCTGGCACTGTCACATTCGCTAAACTTTGAATAGGTGATAGACTTCCATAATAATTCACCATAATCCCATTTAACATAGCTGGATTAGCTCTTCCAGCTCTAATATTAATTAATTTACTTTCTAAAGACTCAATAGCTTTAGTCATTTTTTGTTCTATATTCATACATTCTCCCTATCTCATTCTATTATAAAGTATCTTATTTTTTTTGTAAATATTCTTTAATCGCTTCATCTAAATTGCTTTTTAACAAATTTTTCTTATAATCTGTAAAATAATCTTCTGGATTCACTTTACCTTTAATGGTTTTCACCTCATCTAAAAAGTAACTCACTTGTCCATTAATAATAATCATAATACTAGGAGCATACAAATCTCCTTTACCATTGTCATCATAACTTATATAGTCATTTAACTTAGAAACAATACTATTGTAAGTGATATTTTTAAGACTTCGATCTCTTTTAAAATCATAATAATAAACTTCTTGAAGATGATTATCTAATGCGACTTCATTTAAATACTCCGCATAATAATGACACCAAATATTTGAAGAAAAACAATTAAAAATCACACCCGATTTTCCATTTAACACATCTAAAACTTCTCCATCATTTACGTATTTATAAATATTATTTCGATTAATATCTTTATATTCATTACTAAAACGAATATTGTCGCTCACCTCTAAATGATAATCTTTTTTTCCTAACATAATAAATAAATAAATCATTAAAAGAAAACAAAACAATTTAAAAACATTCTTTTTTTTCATATCCATCACTTAAAACAATTATACCACACAAAACTAAAAACTACTTAAGAATAATCCAATAAACGTAAACCCATTATTCCAATTCATTTTCCAAACTCTTTTTATTAATGTATTTCACTTTTAATTTTTTTATAACGAGTAAAAAAATAAAATAAACTTGATATAAAAGACAAAATAAAATCAAAATACTCCAAGACCAATAAATTATTCCAATCATTAAAAGAGTTTTTAAAATCATTAAAAGAGTTCTTATCAAGCCATATTTTAAGTCAAAAACACAAGAAAAACTTAACCACCAAATTAATAATATAATTAAAACAGGAACTAATAGAATTAAAGTAAATATTTCAATAATTTGCGTAAACTTCGATATATTTGTTTTATTAACTTTATTTTTCCCCATATAAAATCACGCAAGCTTTCTTATTTTAAATAATATCATAGAAATAAAATAATTTTGATAAGAAAAGACACTTGTTTACCAAATGTCTAATCATTTCCTTTTACTTGACTCATAACTTCTTCAGCAAAGTTATCACTTCTATGTTCCATACCTTCTCCAGCTTCATAACGTATCATTAAAACGATTGAACTGTCGTGTTCAGAAACATACTCTCCAACACTCTTATCTCCATCTTTAATAAAAGCTTGCTCAACTAAACAAATTTCTTTATAAAATTTCTTTAATCGACCTTCTACCATCTTTTCAGCTATATCCGCTGGCTTTCCTTCATTCATCGATTGTTCTTTTAAAACTTCTCTTTCACGAGCAACAACATCTTCTGGAACATCACTAATCTGAACATAATCCGGTTTCATAGCTGCGGCTTGCATTGCTACATCTTTAGCCACTTCTTCATCGGTTCCAGCTAATACAGTTAAAACCGCAATTTTTCCACCTAAATGAAGATAACTTCCAAAAACTTCACTATCATTTTTAGTGACAACTTCTAAACGTCTCAAAGAGAGTTTCTCACCAATCTTAGCGGTTTTACTTACGATTAAATCCTCAATAGTTCCTTCTTCTAATTGAAGTTTTAAAGCACTTTCTAAATCTTTAACCTCACTTTTTAATACAGTTGAACCAATCATTTGAATCATATCCGTAAATTCTTCATTTTTACTAACGAAATCAGTTTCACTATTAACTTCTAAAATAACAGCTTTATTTCCTTCAACAAAAACTTGGGCAAGACCTTCAGCGGCGATACGACCACTCTTTTTTTCAGCTTTAGCAATACCATTTTCTCTTAAATAATCCATGGCTTTTTCTAAATCACCATCACAAGCATTCAACGCCTTCTTACAATCCATCATTCCAGCGCCACTTGCTTCACGTAAATCTCTTACTAAACTTGCTGTAATTTCCATATATTCCTATCCTTTCTTATTTTAAATGACTAATAATTTCTTCTTTTTTCATAGAAGAATAACCCTTAACACCTTGCTCACGAGCTACATTTTTAAGCTCTGTTAAACTTAAACGTTCATAATCTTTTTCTTTTGAAGGTGCTTCTTGTTCTTTACGAACTCTTTTTTCTCCATTTTCTTCTTTAGCGGGTTTAACAGAAATGTCAGTTGGCATAGAAGTCACTGATTTACTCTTATCATCTTCAGTTACATAATCAACCATTTCAAGTCCTCTTGACTCACAAATCGCATTATTTAAAACACCAATCACGACTTTTACAGCTCTTACAGCATCATCATTTGCTGGAATTGGATAATCAACATCATCTGGATCACAATTTGTATCCACAATACCAAATACAGGTATATTTAATTTTCTAGCTTCTCTTATTGCATTAATCTCCTTTTTAGGATCAACAATAATAATAGCTTGTGGTAATTTATTCATTTCTCTAATACCACATAACACACGGTTTAATTTATCATATTCTTTCTTTAAACCAATGACTTCTTTTTTTGGTAAAACTTCAAAAACACCATTGGTTTCCATTGCTTCAATTTCTTCAAGACGTTTTACTCTTCTTCTAATGGTTCTAAAATTGGTTAACGTTCCACCAAGCCATCTTTCACAAACATAATAACTATTACTACGAATCGCTTCTTCACTACAAACTTCACTCGCTTGTTTTTTCGTTCCTACAAATAAAAACGTTCCTCCATTATCAGCAATAGCTTTAGCCTCAGCGTACGCCTCTTCTAATTTTTCTACTGTTTTTTGTAAATCAATAATATGTATTTCATCTCTTGCTGCAAAAATATATTGTTTCATTTTTGGATTCCATCTTTTAGTTTGATGCCCAAAATGAACTCCTGCTTCTAATAAATATCCCATAGAAACAACGGCCATAAATCATTCTCCCTTCGTTACACACCTGTAAAAGATCTTCTTAAACCTATCACCTCTTCGGCACTCGATAACTTTAATCCCTTTTACATGTTTATTTGCTAATTTTTTAGCCACTTGTATTTTAGCAAAAAAAAGACTTACGAGCAAGCTTTTTTTATAACTTTCCCTTTAATTAAAGCGAATCTTTAATTTCTTTTAAAATCGTTAAAGCTTTGATGGGGGTAATCGACTCAATATCTAAATTTTTTAAATCTTTAAGAATAGGTTCAATTCTCTTTTTTTCCTCTTTTTCAATAACCTGAATAACAAGACCATGATTTTTAAAAACCGTCAGATACGCCTCTAAACTTCGTATTGGAAACCCACATTTTATAGTTTCTTTACAAAATGGTGTCCTTTTTAATACAACATACTGATTAATTCGATCCGCATCGTCTCCTAAAAAGATATAAAAATTTCCACTTCGAAATAAATAATAGGTGTCTTTATCTCTCTCTTTTAATTTTCGATATTGATCATACAATAAGCTCATCTTTATTTTTTCCTTTCCATTCTTTTATATAAAGTTGATCAAACAAGGCATCTAAATGCTTTACACTTGTATAAGCATGATACCTTAATGCATTTCCCCGCCAAGATTTATAAGCAAGTTCTATATCCTTATAACTCATTTTTCCTTCTTCCATCAACTTTTTATATTTTTTAAGTCGTCTTCTTTCTCTTGTAATCGTCTTTGGCACTAAGCGTTTCAAAACGCGCCCACTTTCTGTTAAATTATATTTAATTTTTAAAAAAGTAAAACCATGTTTTAATTTAACAATTTGTGTTTTTTTCTGATTAATAAACAAACCAAGTTCTTTAGACAAATCGTCCACTTCTTTTAAAAGTTGTTTTAAGACCTCTTTATCTTTATGAATCACATAAACATCATCCATATATCTTCCATAATATTTCATGCCTTTAACAATCTTACAATAATTATCAACTCTTGTTGGATAATAAATACCACATATTTGAGAAATTTGACTTCCAATTCCTACCGACTTTTCCATCATTTTTTCACCAACTAATAAACTAGGATCAATTTTAGAATGTTCCAAAGAATTATAGAGTTGATTTAGACAAGTTTTATATTCTTCATCTGATAAGTAAGACACATCAATAGAAAACGTCTTAAGAAGTTGTCTCACAAACGCTATGAATTCTGGAGAATCAATATTTTTCTCTAGAAGCTCCACCATTTTATCATGACGAATGTTATCAAAAAATTTACTGTAATCAATTAGTAAAACATACCCCTCATTACTTCCATTTTTTCGATAAAAACGATGTAAATGCGTTTCCAACCGTTTTCTAGAAAAATCAATACCTTTATTTTTAAGACTCGCTCCATTATCATAAATTAAATAATGTTGTAGTCTAGGAATCAAAATATTATCACACAAACTTCTCTGTACAACACGATCTGTAATATGCATAGATTTAACATATCGTGTCTTCCCTCTTTCATTTAAGGTAAACTCATAAAAAGCTCTTTGCTTATAGGTTCCATCTCTTAAACTTGTCCTTAATAAATAAGTATTCCGTAATAAATTAGCTTCATATTTTTGTACAGATTCCTTCCATATACTTTCTTTTTTTGTCCGATTAAAAGCTTCAATCAATTGATTCGCATCACTTAAAACTTTCATTTCTTTATTCATAAAATCACCTTTTATTAAAATTTTCAAGTAGAACAGAGGTAAAATCAAGATATGAGGTGTTGAATGAAGATTTCATATGCGTGGAAAAGAAACCTTGCTTCACCATCCATTCTACTTAAAACTCTTAATTTATTTAATTAATTTTGTTTTTAGTTACACTAGACGTATCCAGTAACATCAAAATTTATTTTTACCTTTCGGATGGATAAAATTTCCTTCCATATTTTCATATCGACTCGTAGTCTTACTATCTATGAACATATCGAATCAGGGGGCGAACACCATTCGCGTTAGACGCGCCATTCCAGTTGTTGTTAGAATCACCCCAACCGCCGACATTAGCAAACCTCGACGCATCAGAGACACAGCAAAAATTACAAATTTTACCCACAAGTTATTTAAAACATTAGTTCATTTTATTATTTTGCAAACAGTTTCTAAACGTATTTAGAAAACATCAAAATTTATTTTTACTTTCGGATGGATAAAATTTCCTTCCATATTTTCATATTGACTCGTAGTCTTACTATCTATGAACATATCGAATCAGGGGGGCGAACACCATTCGCGCTGGACGCGCCCCCGTCGGCGGACTCACCACGACTGTGAACACTAGCAAACCCAGGCGCAACAGAGACAACCAAATTCTACAAGTTTTACCCAATTTATAAAAAGTAGTAACACCTCCGCCAATTTTGTTTTTAGTTACACTAGACGTATCCAGTAACATCAAAATTTATTTTTACCTTTCGGATGGATAAAATTTCCTTCCATATTTTCATATCGACTCGTAGTCTTACTATCTATGAACATATCGAATCAGGGGGCGAACACCATTCGCGTTGGACGCGTTCCAATTGTTGGAATTGCCGTTGCTGTTGACATTAGCAAACCCAGGCGCATCAGAGACACCAAAGATTTCAAATTTTACCCTTTATCTATTTCTATATAAATATTCTTTATCTAATTTTGTTTTTAGTTACACTAAACGTATCCAGTAACATCAAAATTTATTTTTACCTTTCGGATGGATAAAATTTCCTTCCATATTTTCATAGGCTCTAGATAATTTAGTGGGGACTTAAAATTAAAGATTTCTAAGTAAATAA
>CAJTUR010000044.1 GCA_910579535.1 uncultured Bacilli bacterium | reverse complement strand
CAGTGGGGTTATGCCCGACTGTTAAACACGCACCGTGTGTTTAACAGGTATATAAATTAATAATTTCTTTTTCTATTTTTGACCATTCTCTATTTTTTGCTGTTTTTAATCCTTCATTGATTAATTTTTCTCTTAAGTTTTTATCCTTTCTAATTTGTTCAATTTTTGCAATAGCCTCTTTAATATTTCCTCTTTCATAGAATAAACAATTAACATTATCTCTTAGATATTCTTTATTTCCATCATTTGGAACGACTATTACAATTCCTCCAGTAGCCATCATTTCTAATGGCGGATAAGAAAAACTTTCTAAAATACTAGATTTTATTAAAATGTCACAAGAAGCGTAAATTTTTCCCACTTCATCATAAGGAACTTTATGTAAAAATTTATCAACATAATACCATTTTTTAGGTTCTCCTTGATAAGAAAGGTAATGAATTTCATACTTATTTTTGTCTAACTCTTCTACTATTTTAAAACTTTCATCTACATTTTTATAATAATCGCTACTATTTCCTTCTATTAATATCTTTATCTTCCCTTTAAAATCACGTTTGTGGAAAGGAAATTTTTCTAAATTAATTCCATTTAAAGCCGATTTTACTTCTCTTTCAAAGTCATTTTCTAACCAACTTTTACACCATTTAGAAATCGTTAAGTAATTTACATTATTGAATGAATAAGTAGAATTAGCCACTTGTTTCATGTAATTCCCATATTTCATAAAGTCTGTTTCAAAATTTTGAACTAAATACGAAATGTTATTTTTGTTTGGATACTTTAAACAATAATAAAGAGTAGACCATAAAGAGGCGACTAGTGTATCAATGTTACAAATAATTTTACTTTTTTTATTTGTTTCTTCTGCTGTAATTACATTTATTTCTCCTTCGTTATTGATTATATTTTGCTCATTATTGTCCATGTTAATTATAAAAACGTCAAATCCATGTTTACGTAATATATGACAATGTTTTATGATTACATTTACACCACCGCTTATATTCGTTGTTGGTAAAACAAAAGCTAGAGATTTTGTAAGTTTTGATTTTATATATTTGGCGTAGTGATAGCCGCTATATGTTGAAATATAATTTTTTCTTGTTCTTTCGAAGGCATTGTTTCCTAATGTTGTTCGTAAGTCTTTATTTTCAATTAAGTTTTTCAATTTATTGTACCAGTCTTTTTCAGTATTTTCGCATAAAATACCATCTATGTTGTTATTTATTACTTTAAATGCTCCTACATCAGATGCAATTGTTACTACTTTTACTAAAGAGGCTTCTGTCCATTTATTTTCTGATTTCGCATTATTAAATAAACTTTCTTCTAAAGGAGCCAAATTAATATCAATAGAAGCAATTAAATCCGGTAATTTTTGCCATTCTATAAATTTTTCTATTATTACGCGATTTTCAAATTCTTTTAAACCTTCTGGAATATCTAATTCTCCAACTAATTTTAAATAAACATTTTCTTTCTCACTCATTAATCGTTTGATTACGGGAAAAATAAGCTCAAAGTCGGCATTATGGGTTATACTTCCACTTAAATAGCCCAGTATTATTTTATTCTCATCTCTTTTTACTTTTTTTATGGCATTTAATGATAATTCTAGCATTTTTTCAGAAGCTACATTTCGATTAATATAAGTTTCTTTTACATATTTTTTTAATTCATTAGATAATGTTTCTGTAGAAGTTGTTGCATAATCACATAATTTTAAAGTCTCTTTCATTCTTTTAACACCATCATAGTAATTATCTAATTCTTCTTTAGAAAGAGTTTGTAAATATTTTATAGTTTTTGTATATTTCTCATCAAATACTAAATCATCAATATCATAAAAAACTACTTTATTGTTATATTTTGCTTTTTCTATAAATTCTTTTATTGTATTGGTTATTGGGCATCTAAAGAACACAAAGGCACGATAAAATTTTTCTATTTTCACATTTAAATCTTCATAAAATACCATATCACTAGAAATACCATTTGCATTTAATTGCTCCATTTGATGTTCTACACGATATCTGGCTGGATGAGATAGCCAACATCCATTTATAAATAAAATATCTTTACATGATTGATATGTTTTTGGTTTCACTTTAAAAAGATATCGCCCTGTTTTTTTTATAAATTCTGTGACCCCTTCCTCAGCAATTGTTTCACATGACTTTTCTGCTAAATACTTTACTTTTCCCAAAGTATACCACCTCTAATTTTCATATTTTCCTGTTTTATTTTTTTTGTAATCTTTATAACCATCCCACATGGCTTTTATTTTTTTCCATTTATTTTTTTCGTAAAATACAATACACCATAACATAGATTTAAACTTTACCAGAATTTTACAAAATTCAGGTTCCATATCTACATATAGGTCTCTTATGTAACGGTAATTTCTTATTCGATAATAATATCTCATATATGAATGATTCATACAAATTAATTCTTTGTTAAAAAAATTCTTATAAAAAATGTTAGCAAGATTATGTTCAACTTCTATTTTGTTTATACGCATTATGCTAAAATTTCTTTTTTTCAATCTTAAACAATACTCTATATCAACGCCATCTATAAAAAATTCTTCTTTAAAACCACCAATTTTTTTAAATACTTTTAGATTTAAAAGGTTACCTGAAGTCATTACATCTAAAGGATAATCAATTTCTTCTTTTGGTTTTTCTACGTGTAATTTGGTATTTAACCAGGGACAAATAATGCCTACTTTTTCTACATTTAATTGACAATATTTCTTTAATTCTTCCATTTTTTCCTTTGGAAAAGATGTATCTTGATCCATTGTTAATAACCAATGATATCCTTCTTTTATGGCTTTTTCAGCGCCATAATTTAATGCTTTTGCTATTCCATCATTTTGACCATTAAAGATATATTTAATTTTTGAATTTTTGGAATAGGTATTTTTTTTACAACTATTATCAAATATATATAATTTATCTAAACTAGGTAAATAAGAATAAATATTTTCTTTATCTTCCTTTGTTGGATTATACCAAACTACTATCCCAGCTAATTTCATTATAATTCCTCTGCAAAACCTTTTTCTAATTTTTTAAATATTTTATAAGAAATATACAATGCAATTAATCCTACTCCTATTATTATTAATGATGATTTTATAGGGGGAATGGTTTGATAATAGAATATATTTCGATAGCCATTTATAATAGTTACTAATGGATTTAACAATAACAAATTTTGAATATAATTTGGAAACATATCTAAGCTATACAATATGGGGGTTGCATAAAATAACATTTGAATAAAAAAGTTAATGATATATTCAGCATCTCTAATATAAACATTTATAGAACTGGTTACAAATATAATTGCCAAAGATATTATAAATTGAGCAAATAAAATTAGGGGTAAAAATAAAATATTTATGCTAAATCCAATACCACTACATATTAAAAATATTATTATAATAATACAAGAAATTAGAAAATTAATTAATCCGCTTGTTACAACACTTATTGGAAGTATCTCTCTAGGAAAATAAACCTTTTTAATTATTCCAGCATTGGCTAAAAAAGTAGAAGTTCCTTGACTAATAACTGTGGTAAACCAGTTCCATGGTAAGATACCAATAATTAAATAAGTGACGTAATGTGGTGTTGTATTTCTTAACAAAAAAGGAAAAACAATAGCATAAATTAAAGTCATTAATAAAGGGTTTACAAATGACCATAGTATTCCTAAAAAAGAGCCTTTATATTTTCCTCGGATTTCTTTTTTAACAGTTGTTTTTAATAATTCTCGATAATTGTATAGCTCTTTAAAAAAAGATTGCATATTTAACCACACACCTTTAAGTATTCATCAATAACTTTTTCTGTTTTTCCGTCCATTTTTAGTTCTCCATTAAATAACCAAATTGCACGGTCACAAAGAATTTTTATCGCTTCTAAGCTATGACTTACAATAACAATTGTTTTATTACTATTTTTAAGTTCTTTTAATTTTTCAAAACATTTATCTTGAAAATGCTGATCTCCTACAGTTAATATTTCATCAATAAGAAGAATATCGGCATCTACATTTATAGCTACTGAAAAAGCTAATCTCATATACATTCCAGATGAATAAGTACGAACAGGGCTGTCAATAAATTCCCCAAGTTCTGAAAATTCAATAATCTCATTTAATCTTAAGTCTATTTCTTTTTTAGTTAAACCAAAAATTGCGGCATTAAAATAGATGTTTTCTCTCCCTGTAAAATCTTGATGAAAACCAGCTCCTAGTTCTAATAATGATGTTAATTTTCCATAAGTTTGAATTTTTCCCTTTGTTGGATAAATAATTTTGGTCATCATTTTTAAAAGCGTTGATTTCCCACTTCCATTTGTCCCTATTAATGCAACGGTTTCACCTTTCTTTATTTCTAAGTTAATATTCTTCAAAACAGTATGTTCATCACTCTTTTTTTTGTTCCAAAAAACAAGTCGTTCTTTTAAAGTAGATGGTTTATCATAAAATAGCTTAAAAGATTTTTTAACATTTTCAATTGTAATTGCTAACTCTTTTTCTTTTTTTGACATCTTCATCCTCATTTCTATATCATCATATCATTTTTTTCTTAAATTACCAAATTTTCTTATATTTTTCTACTATTAATTTCCAAGTGTATTCTTTTTTTATTCTATCTTTGGCTAACTCACCATATTTTTGTCTTGTTTTTTCATCAAATTGGTCAGCACGTTCAATGATGTTTTTTAAATCCTTTTCTTTTTTACTAAAATAAAGACAAGCCATCATGCCTACTTCAACATTGTAAACCGCATTAAATAAAATGTTTACTTTAGTGGTGGCTAAGGCTTCAAGTAGACTAGGATTGGTTCCACCAGCACTGTGTCCATGTAAATAGGCATAGGCGTTTTCTCTTATGTATATTAAAGCTTCTTTATCATAAACGGCACCTACAAATTTAATTCTTTTGTCTGTATCAAATTTAGTTTTTTCTTTTAATTCTTTATAAAATTTATTTTCTTCTATGTTGGATATAATGACTAAATCTTTTTTAGTTTTACTTTTCATGAATTCTTTTATCATGAGTTCGTAGTTATTTTCTGGGACAAAGCGACCGACAATCAAATAATAGTTATTGACTTTTAATTTATATTTTTTGAACAACTTATTTACAATTTCATTTTGTAAACCTTTTTGATTTAAATACGCTCCATAAGGTATAAAATGGGTTTCTTTATGAAATTTTTTATATCGATTATCAATATAATTTTGAATGGCTTTGGCATCACAAATAATTTTATCACTCTGTTTAACCATACAGTATTCACTTATTTTAAAACATTGCTTAATCAAACCATTCCATTTCTCTCTTGTCCACTCTAATCCATCTGGATTTAAATAAATCTTAGTTCCCATTTTCTTTAGAGGACGAATGAGCGATTTATAAAATGGACCCACGCGACAACCTAAAACATATATCGTGACGTTTTTTAGCTTATTTTCTTCAATGTATTTTTTCATATATTTTAAAGCTAGTATGGCATAATTAAACATGGTGACAAATCCTAAATTTGGAGAATAAATTTGGAGACAAGATACGTTGTTTTTTTCAATTATTTTCTTCTTTTTTGATTTTTCATTAGTGATTTCTGGTACATGAAATTTTACCTTTTTATCTTGGTAATTGTCAATTAAGTTGGTAACAAATGTTTCCCATCCTCCATAATTGTAATGGTACCCTCTAGCACCAATGATAATGATATTTTTCATGTTACCTCCTGAATAAAAGTGTCATTTTTAATGTTCCTAAATATAGGTAATAAAAGAGACGCAGAACAAATAATTTAAACCTACCCATCTTATTAATCTCTCTTTCATAATAGTATTGACTTTCTTTTAAGTATTTAAACTTATTTATTTTTTTTACGCTTTTATCTACGCTTTGTGATAAAGCATGAATGACTGTACTCTTGTTGTCTATGTAGGTTTTTAAATTTTTATCTTTTAATTTTTTTCCCATAATGATTTCTTCATAATAGAGAAATGTATGCTCATCAAATAGGTCTATCGCTTCTAAGGCTTCTTTTTTGATGATAAAAAAACAGCCTTTGACTACTTCTACTTGGGTTAATTCTTTTTGATAGTCCTTTTCTTTATAAGCTAAAAGGCTCATTTCATATCTTCTAAAGAATGGAATATTTGCTATGAGTTCTGAAAAAAACGTAGGAAGACGCCAGCCTCGAGAAATAACACTAGGCTCTTTCACTACTGGTGCAATCACCGCTAGTTCTTTCTTTTTTAAATGATTTAAAAGTTGACTTATGGTTTCTTCTTCTACAATAATGTCTGGATTAGAAATAATGATATTTTCTACCTTGAAATTTTCTAAAACATATTTAATTCCGACATTATTTCCAGCGGCATAGCCTTTGTTTTCTAAAGCTAGAACTATTTTTATTTTTTCGTTTTCAAAGTTTTTTAATTTTTTTAAAGAATCATCGGTGCTTTTATTGTCTACAACAATAATGTAATCTAGTATTTTATAATTTTTTATTTTTTTTAGTATTTTTTTTGTATTGTCACTATCGTTGTAGTTTAAAATTATTATTGCATTTTTCATACATGACCCTCTTTATCATTTTATCATAAAGTGAAAAGAAATGGGAAAAAATGTAATTTTACTTAAAGAAAAGACCTTTAAACTTGA
>CAJTUR010000043.1 GCA_910579535.1 uncultured Bacilli bacterium | reverse complement strand
GCAATCCTCTAATTAAAAACTATTTAAAACTGTCCAACTTTTGGGGTTCAGTTCACTTTGTCTTTTATTTTACTCCTTAAAAAAGGAATTAATTTAAATGGAAAGTCATGGGTTATGAAATAACTAAAAATGCAACTGAAAGTTGATATTATAAAACGATTTTTATGGATATAATGAACCATGAAAAGGAGGAAAATCTAATGAAATTTGGAGAAAATTTAAGAAATTTACGAAAAGCAAAAAAACTATCGCAAGAAGAATTAGCTGAAAAAATGAAAGTTTCAAGACAAAGTGTTAGTAAATGGGAGACAGGGGAGGCTTACCCTGAAATGAATAATTTGTTAGAACTTTGTAAAGTTTTTCATTGTCGAATTAATGATTTAGTGAATAATACTCTTCTTGATCTCAATTCATTAGATGAAGATATTAGAATGAATGTCGTTAAATTAAAAAAAGAACAACAAAATAAAGTGAAAGCTTTAAGTAGAGCTTTAGCTCTTATTGCCAAAATTGGAAGGATTCTTTGTATTTTATGTATTCCAATTGTAGCGGCTTCTATGGTAACGCTTGCTTTTATTACTAGTAAGCTTGAGATTAAAAATAATGAAATAGTTTTTAATGAGAATGAAATTCTTTCTATTGTAGAAATGGATAATAAAATTGCTTTAAATATTAAAGATTCTACTCTTATAGAATTAACAAAAGATAGTGATATTGCTCGATTAAAATTATTTTTAGAACATTATTCAAAAATTGAGATTTTGGGTTATGTTGAAACTGGATTGGCTTTTTTAATACTTTTTTTAATTGTCGTAAGTATAATGCTTAAATCATTAGAAAATTTATTTCATAATATTTATCAAGGGGATACCCCTTTTACTCTTGAAAATGTAGGTTATATTAAAAAGATGGCTTATTTAATGATTTTTGTGACAGTATTACCAACTCTTATAGGTGTTTTATTTGAACTAGTACTTAAAATTGATTTAGATGTTGGTTTTGAACTCTTTAGTTTAGTTGAAATATTATTTTTGTTTAGTATTGCTTATATTTTTCAATATGGGTATGAAATTCAATTAGATTCTAAAGGGAAAATGTATGGAGAGACCATTTAATAAATCAGAGTTTATCTTAGAATTATCTAGAGTGCTTTCGTATTCTCAAGAAATGTCTATCATTATTACTGAAATAATAGAAAATCATTTTTTTATAACTCCTAAAGGTAAAGAAAAAATTATTGATGAGTTTATTTTAAAACTTAAAATAGATGATCAACAGGCAGAACGAATTTACGAATTTGTTATTCAAATTATTAAAAATGAACTTAAAAATAAATTAAAACATCCATTTAAATGAATAAAATTATAAAAAGTACTAGAAATAATTCTTCATAAATAAAAAAAGATTGAGAAATAAATTTTCTTAATCGTTTTTATTTTACAAAAATTTTAAATAATTTTACCTATTTCGGAATTCATGATAATCGGTATTTTTACTCGAGATAATTTTAAATTTCCTTCTTCATCCATTTTTCCAAATTCTTCTTTATAATAGACTTCTTTTTCTAGTTCTTTTAAATAGTCTGGCTGAGTAGGGGATGTATTTGATGTTCCTTTTATTTTTTGATATAAATACATTATACTATTTGAAGCATCAATATTTGGGTAATGAAGGGCACTTATGATTATTGGAATAGTCATTTCTATTTTTGGGGTGTAATGTTTATTATTCGCATTGGCCTCTTTTGCCGAAGCAATATAATATTTACAAATGGTTTCTAGCAAGACTTTATAAACTGTATTATATTGTTTTTCCATTTTTTCAGTTCTTAAGTGCTTTACAGGAGTCATTAATTTTTTATCTAGATTGAGGAGTGCAATTACTTGGTTAATTGTTATACCATATTTATTTAGAATTTGGCATACAGTATTTTCATAGTCGTAAATGACATAACGGTATTCTATTTTTTCCTGAGAAATATTAGGCTTCATTCCATCCGGCCATGGATAACCCGTTCCTGGACCTGAAGTTAGTGTCATTTTTTTAGTGACTGTATAAGAGGTTCCAAGTCTTAAAGCTCCCGCATATAAAGATAGGGCAATCATTCCATCTTCTCGATATAATTTGTTTTGATTTTTTAAAGTGTAATAAATTCCTAAGGCATTTTTAATTAATTCTTTTGTTTCTGAATTTTGATTTTTTAGTTCCATAATTTTTTTCCTTTCTTTTTTTATTAAGTTTTAATTGAGTTTACAAAATCGCTTCATAAAATCATCCCTTTCTAAATTATTTAGAAAAAAAAGCCCTCCAATATTCGAAAATATTAGAGGACGAAAGAATCGTGTTACCACCTCAGTTTGTTAACTTTTCACAAAGATAACCTTATCAAGTACACCAAATAAAATTGGTCTTACTCTATCACTATAATGGGTGAACCCAAACACATCTACTTTTATTTCAATGTTCAGCTCCAAGAGGAATTCAATAGTTACCTTTGTATCTTTTCGCACCAAACAAGACTCTCTTTTAACAAAGTTTACACTATTTACTATTTCTTTTCATCGCATTTCTAAATAATTTATATTAAAATAACATACGGTTTGACTTGGTGTAAATCTTTTTTTATCCGTCTAAAAAAATAATATAGGATTCCATTTTTTGAATTATTATAAAATAATTTTAAAAATGAATTAAAAAGTATAAATTTATTGACAAGTAAAAATAGAATGTTTAAAATAGAAACAGAAATACGAGGAACAAGAGAGTATATAAATTTCTTTTTTTAAAGAGAATTCGTGGTGGGTGGAAACGAATAAAAAAATTTATAGAAAATCACTTGGGAGTAGAGTATCTGAAAAAGTAAGATATTTCCGCAGAAGAAATTTTGCGTTAACAAAAAGAGATTTTAAATAAGGTGGTACCACGGGTTTTACTCGTCCTTTGTGGTCCTCCTTTTTTATTTTTTAGAAAGGATTTTGGTTATGAAAATAGAAAATAATTTGATAAAGAGAATTAGTGGAGCCAATATGGATATTGATTTTAGCAATCCAGAGTTTGGAAATTCTACTTGTCCCTGGAATGAAGAAGAAAATACACAGGAACATAAATGTGCTGTTAAGGATACATCCATTTGTAACTATTTTTGTGGCATACAATATATGGATAGTGTTTTATGTAGTTATCCTAAAGACTTGAATGATGTGAAGGAGAAAGAAATATGAAAAAAGAAATGGTAACCAATGAAATGAATCGTTATTTATTTTATGATAATGAGATGAGAGTGTTTGCCTTTAAAAAAGGAGAAAGGAAGAAAAAAATACTTCTACCAACAGACTATATTTATACTGAATTTGGAAATAAAAAATTTGTATCTTTTTATAAAGAAGTTTTAGGTCAATATTTAAGAGCGTTTGAGTTTCTTGTTGATGCTATTTCAAAGGAGCCTGTCGTTCTTCGTGAAAATAATCGCTTCAATGAATTTCAATACAGAAAAATATGTCATTATTATATGATGGAAAAAAAATTTACAGAAAGTGAATGGGCTGATTTACAAGAAAAATCTTATCTTCAAGGACTTTATGTGGAAATGAAACCTATAGATGAATTTTTATCATTTAATCAAAGAAGATATGATATAGGTATTAATGATACGAAAGCGTGTGAAGTGCTCAAAAGAAAATTAGTAAAAGAAAGTGAGTGAAAGAATGAAAAATTTTAAAGAATTAGATAAGAGAAATGTGTATGAGGTAGAAGAAACGATTCGTGCTTCTTGGGGTGGTGTGATGTCCATAACTGAAAAACAAAATGAATTAAGAAAAGATAGCGAAAATTTTGTTTTTTACGATGGACCAGCAACACCTAATGGTTTGCCAGTAATAAGATACACCAAGTCGATATTCTCGAATTTCCTTTTGAATCAAGGGATTACAGGATAATTAAGACTGGCACAGAATACATAAGAAAGAAGTCAGAAGAGTTAAAAATTGTTGTTGCATTTGATTTTTAAGACAATTGAAGCAACATTCTACATACAAATTTGAAATTAAAATTGTATAAAAATCATGAACAAGAAAGAAGGAGAAAATTATGAATTATAAAGATACTTTATTAATGCCTGAAACAGAGTTTCAGATGCGTGGTAATTTACCAGAAAATGAAAAATTACAAAGAGAAAAATGGGAAGAGATGGATATTTACAACAAGGTAAAAGAAAAGAATAAAGGAAGGAAACCATTCGTGTTACACGATGGTCCTCCTTATGCTAATGGAGATATTCATTTAGGTCATGCTATGAATAAAATTTTAAAGGATTTTATAAATAGGTATAAAATGATGTCTGGATATGATATAACATATATTCCTGGATGGGATACTCATGGACTTCCTATTGAACAAGCTGTAACTAATAGTGGTGTAGATAGAAAGAGTATGAGTAAAGCAGAGTTTAGATCATTATGTGAAAAGTATGCTTATGAACAAATTGAAAAACAAATGGCTGGCTTTAAATTATTAAATGTTGTAGCAGATTGGGAACACCCATATATAACATTACAAAAAGAAATAGAAGCTAGACAAATTGAAGTATTTGCAGAGATGGCTAAAAAAGGTTTAATCTTTAAAGGATTAAAACCTGTATATTGGAGTCCATCAAGTGAATCAGCTTTAGCTGAAGCAGAAATTGAGTATAAAGACCGTAAAGATCCATCAATTTTTGTAGCATTCCCTGTTGTTGAAGGTAATGATAAAGTTAAAGTGGGTGAAAATTTAGTCATTTGGACAACTACTCCTTGGACATTGCCTGGTAACTTAGGAATTGCTGTTGGAGAACAGTTTGATTATGCCAAAGTAGATGTTAATGGAAAGATTTACATTGTTGCAAATGATTTAGTTGATTCGTTAGCTAGTGAATTTGGTTGGGAAAATTATAAAGTATTAGAAGTTATTTCTGGAACATCATTTGATGGTGTAAAATATAAACATATTTTTATGGATAGAGTATCACCAGTCGTAATTGGTTTCCATGTAACATTGGATGCAGGAACTGGATTAGTTCATATTGCTCCTGGATATGGTGCTGATGACTTTGTAATTGGTAAACAATTTGATTTAGGATTAATCAATGGAGTAAACGATCAAGGTATTTTAACAGAAGAATCTGGAGAGTTTGCAGGATTGTTCTTTGAAGATGCAAACAAGGCAGTTGTTCAAAAACTAGAAGATTTAGGAGTATTATTAAAACTAAAATTTATTACTCACTCATATCCACATGATTGGAGAACTAAGAAACCTATTATCTTTAGAGCAACCCCTCAATGGTTCTGCAGTATTGAGCCTATTAAAGAGCAAATTTTAAATGAATTAGATAATAATGTTAAGTTCCATACTCCTTGGGGTAAAAAGAGATTATACAACATGATTAAGGATAGAGGAGATTGGTGTATTTCAAGACAAAGAGTATGGGGAGTTCCAATTCCAATTTTCTATAATGAAGATGGCAGTGAAATTTTAGATTATGATGTTATGATGCACATTTCAAAATTATTTAGAGAATATGGTTCTAATGTTTGGTTTGAGCGTGAAGCAAAAGATTTATTGCCTGAAGGATATACAAATCCAGCAAGCCCTAATGGTAAATTTACTAAAGAAGAGGACATTATGGATGTTTGGTTTGATTCTGGTTCTACTCATACAGGAGTTTTAATTGAAAGAGGATTAGATTATCCAGCAGATATGTATTTAGAAGGTTCAGATCAATACAGAGGATGGTTTAATTCATCATTAATTACAGGTGTGGCAGTTTATGGAAAAGCACCATATAAAGAACTTGTATCTCATGGATTTACAATGGATGAAAAAGGTAATAAGATGTCTAAGAGTTTAGGTAATACTATTCTTCCAAAGGATGTTATTAGATTGCATGGTACAGATATTTTGAGATGGTGGGTAGCTTCAGTTGACTATACAGAAGATGTTAAACTTGGCGATGAATTAATCAAGCAAGTAAAAGAAACTTATCGTAAAGTTAGAAATACTTATAAATTTATGCTTGGTAATTTAAAAGACTTTAATCCTGAAACAGATTGTGTAAAATATGAAGATATGTCAATTTATGATAAATATCTTATGAATGAATTAAATAATTTCATTAGAGATGTTAAAGAACAGTATGATGGTTATAATTTTTCTGAAGTTTATAAATTAGTAAATAATTTTGTTTCAATAACATTATCAAGTTTTTACTTTAATTTTACAAAAGATATTTTATATATTGAAAAAAAGGATTCAAGAGTAAGAAGAAGTGTACAAACAGTTATTTACAATATTATTAATGCTGAAGTTCGTTTGCTTGCCCCATTATTACCTTATACAAGTGAGGAAGTTTATAAATTAATACCAAAGGCAAATGAAGAAAGTGTTCACTTAACTGATATGCCTGAAGTAAAAGAATACAGTGATTCAAAAGAATTAAAAGAATTATTTGATTTGTTCTTTGAGTTAGAAGAAATAGTTAATAAAAAAATAGCAATCGCTCGTGATGAATTAAAAATTATTCCTTCATCTCTTGAATCATCAATCAAAATTAATTGTAATAATAAATTTAAACCAGTTGAAGAAAAATTAGGACATTGTTTACATCAATTATTTGTAGCTTCTAAAGTTGAATTTACTGATACAGTAGAAGATGTTGAAGTAGAAAAGCATTCAGGTGAAAAATGTAATAGATGTTGGAATTATGTAGATCACTTAAATGGTGATATATGTGATAGATGTAAAGCAGTTATAGAGTAGATAATTTTACGGAGATATAGAGAAATCTATATCTCAGACTGTTGACAAATAGACACAACAGTCTTTTTCTTTGATAAAAAATGTAGTA
>CAJTUR010000042.1 GCA_910579535.1 uncultured Bacilli bacterium | reverse complement strand
ATTATAGTGATGGAAGCTTATATGAAATGATAAGTAATGGAACATTTGATGATATTTATGTTGGAGATTATATAAACGCTAATGGAGTAACATGGTTAATAGCGGACATCGATAATTATCTATATAGTGGAGATACCTCACTTACTAAACATCATGCAACGATTATCCCTTCTATTCCTTTAATGAATGCTCCAATGAATGAAACAGCAACAACGGAAGGTGGATATGCAAATAGTAAAATGGCGACCGAAACCTTACCAAGTTTAGTAAGTAGTGAAGGAATCATAGGAAAGACTTTTGGAAGTCATATTCTAGAATATTCAACATTATTGTCCAATCGCGTAAATAAAGAAGCGATAAATCAAAGTGGAGGAAGAAGTTTGGGAGCTAGTGATGAATGGGATTGGTACACAAGAAAGATTGATTTAATGAGTGAAATAAATGTTTATGGAGCAACCGTTACCTCTTCAAGTATTTATGATACTGGTATAGATAATATGCAATATGCCCTTTTTCAACAAAAACCAGAGAGTAAATATAACCATAATAAGGAAAAACTAAGTTATTGGTTAAAAGACATTGTTAGTTCTGAAAAAATGGCCGTAATATATCATAAAGCAGCGGTATCTTCAATAGATGCCAATAGTATAATGGGAGTTCGTCCAAGATTTTTAATTGGTTAAGTGCTTAGATTAAAGTATTTTATATTGGCAAAGTTGTAAAAAAAATGTATAATATCTTCTAAGAGGGAGATGTGGAGTTATGAAAAAAATAAAAAGTCTTGTTTTTTTATTAGTACTTATTGTTTTGTTTCCATTAAGTGTTAAAGCAAACGAAAAAATTAATGTTTATCTTTTTAGAAGAAATGGGTGTGGTTTTTGTGAATCCGCTTTAGAATTTTTTACAAGTTTAAGTGAAGATGAAGAATATAAAGAGTATTTTAATTTAGTGGAAAAAGAAGTTTCTTCAAGTAAAAAAAATGCTAGTGCAATGGAATCGGTTGCTAAAGATTTAAATGTTAATTTAGAAGGTGTTCCATTTATTGTAATAGGAAAAGAAAACTTTGAAGGTTATACTTCTTCTTGGAATGATACAATTAAAGCAACTATAAAAAAAGCTTATTTAAATAGTGATGGAAGTTATCAAGATGTGGTAAAAAAATATTTTGATGACTCAGAAAAAGAAAAAGACAATGGAGCAGCTGTAACGATTATAATTTTATTAGTAGCAGTTGCTGGATTCGGATTTTTAATTTATATGGCAAAAGAGGATTCTAATGTTGTTGTAGAAGAAAAAGAAGAAAAATCAAAAGAAGAAGTTAAAAAAACAACAACTTCTAAAGCTAAAACAACTCAAAAAAAGAAAACAACAAGTAAAACAAAAAAGACCAATTCTAATGCAAAGAAAAAATAAAGCGTTAAACTTTATTTTTTTTTGATATAAACGTATTTAGAATATCGATAATACTTGATACAATCAATAAAACTCCTACTATTTGAAAGACGATATTTTCAGCAAGAATGGTGTAAAGTCCCATTGCAATAAATAATAAGCCAAGAATTAAAATTAAAGAATCACGATTATTAATAGCGATTAGGGCTTTTTTTATACCATTAACAATAAGGGAAAAACCAATGATAAATCTTAAACAGGCTTCTAAAGCGCTTGATAAAATAACAATGACTAAACCTATGAATAAGAACGTTACTCCAAAAATTAATTTTTGATTGTCTTCAATTTTTAATTCTTGGTTTAATTTATAATATCTAAATAAATGGTAAATACCAAATAGCGTAACTATTCCACCGATCATGTAACATACAACAATGACTGCTTTTGTGGAACTCGTAAGTAAAATAATTCCTACTACTAAAGAAATTAAAGAAAAGATTAAAGCGGTCTTTTGAGGTTCTTTATCTTTTATTTTTTTTGGTTTGATTAATGTTGTTTTTTCTTTTTTCATAAATCACCTATTTCTAGTTCAATCATACTAACAATCGAAGTATTTAGCAAGTTATTTTTAGAAAATTGTGGTAAAATAAATAATATAGGAGAAAATCGTGTATGAAAAAAAGTAGTTTGTTGTTTATTGTTGTTTTTTTAGGAATTATAGGGGGCTGTTATTATTTTATGTGGCAGTATAAAAATTCTTATTTACAAAAAAAAGAAAATTCATCTGTTTCTTCACCTTCTATTTTGGATAAAGATGAAGATTTGAATTTGAAAGATTTAGAAGAAAATCAATTTGATATGAGAATTTATTGCTTAAATTTTATCGATGATACGGTTTGTAGTGAAGGTGTGTTTTTAAAAATTAAGGAAGGTCATTTGTATTTCACTGATGAGCGTCATGAAATTCCTGTTACCTCTTCTGAAAAGTACATCACTATCTATAATACTTTTAATGATTGTGCAAGTATTTCTATGATTTATTTATTGCTAACTGAAACAGGTGATTTGTATGCTTTTAAAATGGATGAATTTTTAAAAAATTCGGGAGTAAATATTGGGGAAGAAGCAATGGATTTTGAAAAACTATTTGAAAAGACTTCAATTGAATTACCTTTAGTTCAATTAAATCATGATGAAAAAATAATTGGAATCAGTAAGTTTAGGGAAGGGTACTTACATTCTACTTGTGGTGAAGGTTTTCCAGTTGTTTACTCCGATAAAAAAGAGTTTTTGGTTGTTGACTTAGAAAATAAGCATTTAAATAAAAGATTTGACGGTCATATTGATGAAATCGGACTTATGGATAGTGTTGGCTTTTGGATTTATTCGGATAAAAGTTTAAGTATTACAGGTAAGGAAAAATTGCATAATAGAAATAATGACCTTTTTGTTTATAAAAAGATTTTTCTTTTTCCATATGATGAGCACCTACATAGTGATTTTATTTTAATAGATGAATTTGATGAAGTTTATGTTTCTTCTAATGAAACCATCGTTCCTTATAAAACGACTAAAATGCTTCATTATCAACTTGAAAATGGAACTTTAAAGTTGATGTTATCTAATCAAGAAGTCATTCAAATTGATGAACATGTGGTTTTGTATGAAGGAAAAAATTAATTTGTTTTTGAATAAGAAGAAAAAACTCGAAAATTATAATTTGTTATGTTATAATTGGAATGAGTATAAAAGGGGATAAAGAATATGTTAAAGAAAGAAGATATTTTAAAAGTTTTAAAAAAATATGGTTTTTATTCTCTCAATCGAGCACCCTATCTTTATCAAAGTGATGGCCGTTTGGGTGTTTATTTTGTATGGCCAAATAAACAATATGGTCATTTAGAACGTGTGAGTTATTTTGAAGATGAAGCAAGTGTCGAAGAGGCTATTTTTAAATATTGGTGGTTTACAAATAATAAGGATCAATATTGTATAACGGTTGAATTTGATGATTATGAAATTGTTAATCCAACTATTATTTATAAATACAAAAATTGTATTTTAACGGTTGAGGAAATGAGAAATTTTTCCGCTTTTTTAGAACAATACGTTGATCCAAAAGAAGAATTAATAAGAAAACAGCTTTCAAGATCTGTAACGATTCTTTTATCTCTTTTAAAAGAAAAATATAAAGAACAAAATGAAACGTTTAGTAAAGTAACAGAATATTCTGAAAATTTGAGAACGCTTACGAATACTTTTTATCAAAAGTTAAAAGAATATCAGAGAGACAAAAAGGAAGAAGCTTTAGAATCGGAAGTTTTAATTGATACTCATGATGATAGTGAGGAAGTAATTAAACGATTAGAAGAAGAGTTTAAAATGTTAACTGGTTTTGATGAAATAAGGGACTTTATTAATACTTTGGCCCATTGTATTAAAGAGCTTGATTTTTCTGAAGCTCATTTTCAAAATGTTTATTTATTAAATCGCTATCCTTATGAGATTCAAGATGTTACTAAAAAAATCGAAGTTTTAAATCAACAGCTTAAAATGAGAAAAAAAATATTTAAAAGTAAAAAAGACGCTTTAGAGGAATTAGAGAGCATTGATCATACCAGTGAATGTAACAAGATGATTCCTGTAGAACTGTTTATAGAAACTGAAAAGAAAAAGGTTCAAGAAAAATATGATTTGATAAAAGAAGTCTCTGAAGAGTTTTTGGGTGATTATTTGGCTACGTTTTTAGAAAGCCAGATCACTCTTCCTCCAGCGATACATGTCGAAGGTACGATAGAAGAAATTGATAAAAAAAGACTTATTGCAACGGTTAAGAAAGCGTATGAGAAATTAAGTGAAACGGAAAAAAGTGCTTGTTTTGTCGCTTCCTGTGCTATATTAAGAGAATGTTTACATGTCCTTATGAGTTTAGGCGCCTTAAATGAAATCAATATTAATGAAACGATCAGTAAAATTATTGTTAATCAAAAAATTGATTTGTTTAATACGGCTTATCAGACTTTGGATTACTATACGAATGCGAAACTTCGTGTTAAGTATTTTAGTATTTTAAAAATGAATTCTTTTGAAACTTTTATGCTTTCTTTAGTGGATGTTGCTCGAGTGCTTAAGAAAATTGAATTTAAAATTGATAAATCTTTTTTTGCTTATTTTACTAATGTTGATAAAGAAGTGATTCCGCTTTATTTAAAAAATGTTTTTTATTCGAGTCATAAAACGTCTTATATAGGGATTGTTCATCCAGAAACACCCTTTTATTATTCACCTGTTGAGATTGTCTCTAAAATTGATATTTTAGATAATACTGAGTTACTTGAAAGGGAAAGTGATACGATTTTCTTATTAAAAGAGAAAATTGATGTTCAAAGAAAACCTGATAAATTAGTTGTTGTGAAATTTGAAAAAGAAAGATTAGAACACAATAAGGATTATACTGTAATTCTTCAAATGAAAGAAAAAAGTAGATGCAATTATATTGAAAATGTGATATATAAAAAACAGGGAGAGTGATTGGAATGAATCGAAAAGCGTTTATTAAACAGTTAAGAAGTCATTTAAAGTTTTTGGATAAGAAAGCTTTAGAAGAGGAAGTTCTCTATTATATTAATAAGATTGATAAATCTAAAAAATCGGATGAAGAAGTAATAAAGAGTTTTGGTTCTATGGAAGATATTGTACATGAAGTTTGCAAACGAAGAAAAATTGAAGCTGTTTCTAAGAAAGATTTTTTTATCGTTCAGTTTTACAACGATTTAGTGGATTTGGGAACTCTACTTAAGAATTGTGATGGAAAAAAGCGGGGAAAAATTTTATTAGATTTATTAGTTCTAGTTCTTCTTACTTGTTTTTTAAAAATTCCTTTTATTTTTATTAGAGATTTGGGAGATCAAATTATTGATGGTTTTTTTAATAGTAATATCACTTTCTTTGCTTTGTGGGGATTGGTCATGGAATTGATTTACGTTCTTTTTGCTTTAAGTTATTTTGTCCGTACGTTTAGAAAATGGTTTGGAAATTTAGAAACGAATTAATTCGTTTTTTCTTTTGTCAAGTTGACAATTGTTTTTATTTACAACAGAATAAAGATATGATATTATGTAGGTACGAAAGTAAATGATTTATTATGAATAGAGTAGAGAAAATTAAAGCTGTTTTAGTGAGGAATCAAGGCTATATAACCACTGATGATTTTTTAAAACTTAATATTTGTAAACCTATGATTAAGAAATATATTGAAATGGGTTTAGTAAGAAAAGTTCATCATGGTTTATTTATTGATAATACACTTTTAGAAGACGATTATTTTATTCTTCAAAAGATGTATCCCAGTGTGGTGTTTTCCCATATGACCGCTCTTTATTTATGGAAGCTCACTACCGATTTTCCAGTTGATATTGATTTAACTGTTGTAAAAGATAAAAAGGTACGGGGAGATTATAAAGTGCATCATGTGGATTCTAAATATTATGACTTGGGAATTGTTTCTTTTAAAAGTCCTTTTGATAATCCGATACGTCTTTACAATATGGAAAGATGTCTTTGTGACCTTTTTCGAATGAAAATGGATACAGAAAAAAGAGAAAAGATTGTTCGACATTACTTGAATCGAAAAGATAAAGATATAGAGCGCTTAATGGAGTACAGTAAAGTGTTTCATCTTGACAAAATAATGAGTAAAGTTATTGAAAAGTAAATGATTTTGAGGTATAATTTTATACGTTTTTGAAAGTTTGAGGTTTTCTATATGGATAAAATAATTAATATAGCGGTTGTTGCCCACGTTGATGCTGGAAAAAGTACTTTAGTTGATGCGCTTTTAAATCAAAATGGTGTTTTTAATTCTCATGAAGAAGTGGCAACTTGTGTGATGGATAGTAATGATATTGAAAGAGAAAGAGGCATTACAATCTATTCAAAAAATTGTGCGATTCGTTATAAAGATGTTAAAATTAATATTGTGGATACACCTGGACATGCGGATTTTTCGAGTGAAGTTGAACGTGTCATTAAAACAGTGGATACAGTGGTTCTTTTGGTGGATTCAGCTGAAGGACCTATGCCCCAAACTCGTTTTGTTTTAAAAAAGGCTTTAGAACAAAACTTGAGACCTATTTTGTTTATTAATAAAATTGATAAAAAAGACGCTCGTCCTTTAGAAGTCGTTGATATGACGTTCAATCTTTTTATGGAATTAAATGCTAGTGATGAACAACTTGATTTTCCAATTATTTATGGTATTGCCAGAGATGGTATTGCTAAAAAAAGTTTAGAAGAGGATTCTACTAGTATATCACCTTTACTTGATACGATTTTAGAAGTGGTTGAACCTTTTAAAGGAAATGAAAATGATCCTTTACAATTGCAAGTCAGTAATTTAGGTTATGATGAATATATTGGTCGTTTGGGTATTGGTCGTATTAATAAAGGATGTATTAAAAATGGACAAATGGTCCGTTTGTCTAAAAACGATGGTAGTTTAGAAAATTTTAAGATTACTAAATTGTTTGTTAATGAAGGTTTGAAAAAAGTTGAAAAAGAAATAGCGTATTACGGAGATATTGTTACTATTGCGGGTTGTAGTGCTATTTCTATAGGGGATACGATTTGTGATAAAGATCATGTTGAACCTCTTCCTCCTATTGAAATTGAAAAACCAACGCTTTCGATGAATTTCTTGGTTAATAATTCTCCTTTTGTTGGAAAAAGTGGAAAATTTTTAACGACTCGACATATTAAAGAAAGATTAGAACGTGAGTTACAAACGAATGTTGGACTTGTGGTTGAAGAGCTTACGAATGCAGATGGCTTTAAAGTTAGTGGTCGTGGAGAACTTCATTTATCGATTCTTTTAGAGAACATGCGAAGAGAAGGGTATGAACTTTCGGTTTCTAAACCTGAGGTTTTAATGGAAGAACGTGATGGAAAGAAATTTGAACCTTTTGAAAAAGTCATCATTAATTGCCCTGAAGAGTATTCAGGAACCGTTATCAGTGATTTACAAGAAAGAAAAGGCCAATTGTTAGTGGTTTCGAGTGAAAATAATCAAGCGCATTTAGAGTTTTCAGCCCCAACAAGAGGTTTAATTGGGTATCGTAGTTCTTTTATTACGAATACGCGTGGCGAAGGGATAATGGTTCGTAGTTTTGAAGATTATAAACCTTATGTTGGAGAAATTACTAGACGCAAAAATGGTGTTTTGGTTTCTATGGAAAATGGTAAGGCATTAGGATACTCTTTATGGAATTTACAAGATCGTGGAACATTAATTATTGAACCTGCTACCGACGTGTATGTTGGAATGATTGTAGGAATACATAATCGTGATAATGATTTGGATGTGAATCCTTGTAAAAATAAGAATTTAACAAATACTAGAAGTAGTGGAGCAGATGAAGCCATTAATTTAACAACACCTAAAAAGTTTACTTTAGAAGAAGCTTTAGAATTTATTGAAAATGATGAGTATGTTGAAGTGACACCAGATGATATTCGTCTTCGTAAATCCGAATTAGATCCTAAAGATCGTTATCGAACAAAGAAAAATTAGTTTCTTTTTTTAATTTTATGAGTTATAATGTGATGAGATTTAGAAGAATTTGAATAAGTGAAGATAAAGAATATCCTTTTAAATTTGCCGTTTGGGAATTGAAAAGAAGTGGTGGTTGTTTAGTAGGGTATAGAGCTATTATTGTAGGATATATCCCTTCAAAATGTTATGCAGTAGAAAGTGATATAAAATATTGTCCAAATAAAGCTATTAAAATTTTTCATAAAGTTGTCTTTCCTTTTGAAAAAGAAGAATTTGAAAGTTTTCAGTATTCTTTGCAAAATGGTTATCCTTATGAAATCGGTTTAGATATATATAACACTTATGAAGAAACTACAAAATAAAGCTATCTTAGTTTACTTTAGACATGTCTGTTACAAGTGAGAACAATATTACAGAGGTGTTTCAATTATTAAAGAAAAAATGAATTGGAGATTCAAAAAATAGTGTATTTCCAATTTTTTTATTGGCTTTTTAAATAAATAATTTATAAGAAATAATATGACTTTTCTTCTTTTTTCGACTTTTTTTTTTAAGTTTGGTTTGATATAGTAAAAAAGATAAAAAGGTTAGAATAATAGTGATTTAGTACTGTTTTGTATTGATATTGAAACCTCAAGTTGCTATAATTGTATTATTAATAGGGTAC
>CAJTUR010000041.1 GCA_910579535.1 uncultured Bacilli bacterium | reverse complement strand
TAATATTGAGAATAAATGATGAAGAAATGATACCATTGGATTCTATAGATAGAGTTGAATGGAGTACCAATGCTGAAAAAAAAGAAAAAAGAGGAGAGGATAAATTTACATATGACGTACAGTATTCAATAGTAGATACTGTAGTTACAGCTATTATTTATTTAAAAAATGAAGAAAGTAATAATGAACAAACCTATACAGCAACAACCGTTGTTAAAATAGATAAAAAAAGACCTTGGGTAGATAAAAAAGTTGTAATAGATAATCCAAATGAATGGACAAATTATGGGAAAGAGGTAAGAATAACAGCTGGAGATGAAGGATCAGGAGTAAAAGCGTATGCTGTAATTAAAGAAGAAGATTGGAGAAATTTACCAGGAAGTAACAAATGTGAAAAAGCCAATTATGAAGAAAAAGAAAGTAATGCTTATACGACACGATTAGAAAATGGAAAATACTATGTATGTGTAAAAGATCAAGCCGGAAATGTATCAGAAGATATGAAAGAACCACTATTTGAAATTGATAAGGCGGATGTCACCCCACCAAAATGTGAAATAAACTTACCACTGCCAACAGGAAAAGATGGATGGTATACGACAAAAGAGATAGAGTTTAAGTTTTCAGAAGATGCGGATGGACAAGAGAGTGATCCAAAAAAAGGTAGTGGGATAGATACAAAACAAGTGTTTGTAGATGGCGAGTTGTATAATGGATCAAGTTATATACTAAAAGAAGATAGATCGAATTTTAAAGTAGCCATTAATGTAACCGATAAAGCTGGAAATGTGTGTCATAAAGAAGTTACAGTAAACAAAGATTCAACCGCTCCGACGTGTGATTATAGTGGAGAATCGACAACATGGACAAATAGTAATCGAACAATCAGCTTAGGGTGTAACGATAATTTAAGTGGCTGTGCAAAGTCTTATCATTGGAGTGAGACGTATAGTAACACAGTAGCTGAAGCTGAATTTGGAAGTTATACAATAGAAGACAAAGCTGGGAATACGACGTTATGCAATAAAAGTGTAGATGTCTATGTCGATAAAAATGAACCAAATTGTAAGATTGATGTGTCGGGAACAATGGGATCAAATAGTTGGTATACAAGTGATGTAGCTTTTGAATTTAAAGATGGTTCCGCTTATGAAGATAAATATGAGAGTGGAGTTAAAACAAAGACAATAAAAGTAAATGGAAAAGAACAGACAGATGAGTCTTATACTTTAGATTATGATACATCAAGTTTAAATGTATCGATAAGTGTTACAGATAATGCTGGTAATACTTGTACAAAAGAAACTACGGTTAAAAGAGATATAGTCACACCTACAGTAGAATTAAAAAGTCCAAGATTAAGTTTGAACACCAAAACAAATTTAAATTATATTTTTAAAAATAATGTCAGTGCTACATATGGTATTTCTGGAGGAGCTATTATTTGTATTCCATCTCAAGGAAGTAGAGCTTATTCATCACCTGTTGTTTGTTATGCGATTGGTAATAACGGTTTAATGTCTTCTACTCTTAGTTTTCCAGTAACTTATTATTACCGAGCAACCTATGAAGAAATTGATGCAACAGAAGAAAAAGTGAATAAAACTAAATCTTGTAAAAGTTATAACTATGAAAGGGTTTGTACTGCGCATAGTACGTGTTGTCCTTATGAGTGTGAGAATGGAGGGTCCTGTAATATTACAAATGGGACCGGTCAATCTTCACCTTGTGCTCAATGTTGCTCTGCACATGAGAATAAAAAGTCCTGTCCAAGTGGTTATAGCGATAAGGGAGCAGGGTGTTCTGAATGTGGTAAATCAACTTGTCCAAGTGGCTATAGTTCAAAAGATAGTACGACGTGTCATAAGTATACCTGTTCATCTGGGTATACATTATCAGGAACAAAATGCTCACGATATACTTGTCCTGATGGGGGATCATTATCTGGATCAACATGTTATTATAATTAGTAAGATGAAAATCTTACTTTTTATTTGTTTTATAAAGCAATATAGGGTATAATAATTTTTATTTAAAGGGGAATTTTTATGAGAATTGATTTAAATAAAATACGAATGTGTGTGGGACAAGATTCGTTTAATAAAGGAAGGAATTTTCCAACAGAAAATATTAAACTTCAGTGTCAAGATGATTCTTCAAAAGAAGAAAAATTAACTTATTTGGTTCGTTCTGAAAATCATTATTTAAGACGTTATTATGTAGAAATTCAACTCTGTCATAATGAAATTGTGGATGTGGACTGTAATTGCCCACAGTTTGCTTCATGGGGAACATGTAAACATGTAGCGGCTTGTCTTTTAAAATACCGAGAAGATGAAATTGATCCACAAGAAAAAAAATTAAGTGTTTCAAAAGAAATTTTAAAGGCGTTTTATTCTCCTGAAAAAGAAAACTATTTAATAAAGAAAGCTTTACAATTAGAAATTTCTTTGACGTTTAATGAAAACTATTATGAATCGATTGTTCAAGTGGATATGAAAATCGGTGTTGATAAACTTTATAGTTTAAATAATAAATTAAGTGCATTTTTAAGTATCTATGAAGAAGGAGAACAAAGCTTAACTTTTGGAAAAAATTTTATCTATTCTCCTAAGCATCACTATTTTTCATCTAGTGATGAAAAAATTATTAATTGTTTGGTGCGATTATCCCATAGTAATGCCTATTATAATTTTCGGAATTTAACTTTTTCACTTGAAGAGTTTAGCTATTTTCTAGATTTATTAGACGAAAAGAAGTTTTATATTACAGGTCATGGAGAAATCAATAAAATCGTAAGAGAAAATCCTCTTCAATTATCTTTACAGAAAAAGGATGAGTATTATAGGTTAGCATTTTTAAATCAAGAAGTAGATTTTTTAACAAATGATTGTAAGTATATGGTTAAAAATCATATTTTATATGTCCTTCCACCAAAATCTAGTCGTATTTTATCTTTAATGCAAAATAATCATCTACATGACATCGAATTTAAGGATGAAGAATTAGAAATTTTTAAAAAAGGATTGTTACCTGTTATCCAAAATAATCTTGTTCTTGATGAAACCCTAGAAGGAAAAATTGTTATTGGAGTAAAGCCTATTCCTAAGCTCTATTTTGATTTGGAACAAGATCGAATTCTTTGTCATTTGAAATTTGCTTATCAAGAAGAGATTGTAGATTTTTTTGAAGAACAAGCTACAATAATTCGAAATAGAGAAGAAGAAAATGAAGTTTTACAAGAACTTTTAAGTTTAGGTTTTGAAATTTCAAATAAAGATATTTGTTTGTTTGATTGGGAACTTATTGGAGAATTTTTAGAAAATTCTCTTGATTTTCTGGCAAAAAGTTATGAAATATTTACTTCTGATAAAATGAAAGGAACTAAAATTCTTAAAAACGCTACTATTCGTTCTCATTTTGGTATTGGAAAAGATAATGTTTTAACCTATAACTTTGATTTAGGAGAAATTAAAGAATCTGAAATTGTTTCTATACTGGAAGAGTTAAAAAATAATAAAAAATATTATCGATTAAAAAGTGGTGATTTACTTGATTTAAGTCAAAATGAAGATTTAAAGAATTTTGGATTATTGGTTAAGGATCTTGGTTTATCTTCTAAAGAAATAAAAGATGGAAAAGGAGAGATTCCGAAATATCGAGCAATTTATTTGGATTTATTAAAAAAAGAACGTTATTCCATTATTAAAACTAATAATCGTTTTGATGAATTAGTTATCCAATTTAATGCTTATAAAAATAGAGCTATTTGTTTAAGTGCTCAGGATAAAAAGATTTTAAGAGAATATCAAGAATTAGGTGTTCAATGGCTTTATCATTTGTATAAATGTGGCTTTGGAGGTCTTTTAGCAGATGAGATGGGACTTGGAAAATCCATACAATTAATTTATTTAATTAAATTGATTTTAAAAGAAAATACAGAAGCTAAAATTTTAATTGTGGCTCCAACGTCTTTAATCTATAATTGGAGTCAAGAATTTTCTAAATTTGGAAGTGAAATAAAGTATAAAGTTTTTGCGGAAAGTAAAGAAAAACGAAAACAAGAATTAGAAGCATTAGATCAGGTTCAAGTTTTAATTACGACTTATGGTTTAATAAGGCAAGATCAAGAAAAATATTTAGCAATGAATTTTGAAGTGATTGCTATTGATGAAGCCCAAACGATTAAGAATGCGGAAGCCCAAATGACGAAAATTTTAAAAAAATTAAAAGCGACTTGTAAATTTGCTTTAACAGGAACGCCACTTGAAAATTCTGTATTAGAATTATGGAGTATTTTTGATTTTATTTTACCAGGGTATTTAACTCATTTGAGTGATTTTCAAAGAAAATATCAAGTAAAGGATGTCAATGAAGAAAGTCTAGCTGTTTTGGAACAATTAAATACTCAAATTCGTCCGTTTATCTTAAGAAGAAAAAAGGGTGATGTGGTTAAAGAGCTTCCACCTAAAATTGAAAATAATATCTCTATTGATTTAAATAAAGAACAAAAAAAATTGTATATGGCTTCTTTAGAAAAAACAAAAAAAGAAATGGAAGAAATTATTGCAACTGAAGGCTTTAAAAAAGGAAGTTTTAAAATTTTGCAACTTTTGACACGCTTAAGACAAATTTGCATTGATCCACAACTGGTTTTTAAGGAATATCAAGGAGGAAGTTCTAAAATAGAACAATTGGTAGACATTACAAAAGGCATCATAGAAAATGGACATAAAATCTTATTGTTTACGAGCTTTAAAAGTGCTTTAGAGATTGTTGAAAAGAAGTTTAAAGAAAATCACATCTCGACTTACGTTATTGATGGAAGTGTTTCTGCTAAAAAAAGAATGGAATTAGTGACTAAATTTAATGAAGGTGCTACAAATGTGTTTTTGATTACTTTAAAGGCTGGAGGAACTGGACTAACACTTACTAGTGCAGATGTAGTCATTCATTTGGATTTGTGGTGGAATCCGCAAGTTGAAAATCAAGCAACGGATCGTGCACATCGTATTGGACAAACAAAAACAGTGGAAGTGATTAAGCTTATTTGTAAAGGGACGATTGAAGAGAGAATTTTGGAACTTCAAACAAAGAAAAAAATTTTAAGTGATAAAATTATTGAGGGAAAAGAGCGAAATCAAAATATTTTTTCTCAGTTAACTGAAAAAGATATTAAGGATTTACTTACCTTAGATCAAGAAAGTTTGTCTTAAAATAAAAAAAAGAATCTTTCTCTTTTTTTTGGGCATTTTTATTACTTTAAAGTATTTTTAAAACATTTTTACTTTCTTTTTTCTTGTATTTGTGATATTTTATTACACGTTGTTTATAGAAAGGGAGTATTAAATGAAAAAAACAATTGATTTTACTGAAGTAAAAAATAAAAAAAATCAAAAAGATAAAAAAAGAACCTATTTAGATATGATGTCAGTATTGCTTAAAATACAAAAAAATGAAAAGTTGACTGTGAAAGATTTAGAAAAATTAGAAGATTATTGTAAAGCGATGAAATTGTTTGCTGGGTTGTCTATGATGAATGAAGAGGCTAGAATAGATGCTTATACTTTGATTGAAGATTATATTGGAAATATTTCATTACTTTATAATCTAGATGCTCGTCATTTATTGTATTCTACTTATTGTAATTATCAATATTTAGAAGAAGAAATTCAGTTTAAAATGTAAAAAAAATAAGTTTAACCACTTATTTTTTTTATGAGATATTTTTCTAATTTATCAATACATTCATAAAGAATAAAAGAGATTAGAATTAGAATGATGATACCACTCATAACAATATTTAAATTAAATATTTGAGTTCCATAGATTATTAGGTAGCCGATTCCTTTTCGACTGACTAAAAATTCTCCAGAAATACAACCAATTAAAGATAAAGAAATATTGATTTTAAAACTAGCAATGATGGTTTTAAAGGATTCTGGAATCACCACTTTTGATAAAATCTGAAATTTAGTTGCTTTAAAGGATTTTAATAGTTTTATTTTATAGCTATCTGTGTTTAGAAAACCATTATAAATAGTAATAATACTAATAATTAAATTAATTAGTAGTGCCATTACTATGATTGATTTTGTATTTGCTCCACACCAAATAATAATAATTGGACCTAGAGCTACTTTTGGTAAAGAATTTAACATGGTTAAAAATGGATCCAATATTTTTTGAAGTATTGGAATTTCATAAAGTAAAACAGCTATGATAAAACCTAAAGAAATCCCTAAAATAAAAGCAATAATGGTTTCAAAGACTGTTGTTAGAATATGAGAAATTAAATTATAGTTTTGATAAAGTGAAAGAATGGTTTCAGTAATCTTTTTAGGACTTGAGAAAATAAAAGGGTTTATTATTTTTTTGTCTGATAATATTTGCCAAAGGAAAAGAAAAGAAAGGGTTAAAACAAGTTGAGAGAGAATGATGATGATTTTGTTTTGTTTCTTTTTTTTAAGAAACGCAAGTTGTTCTTTAGACATTAGTATCTATGCACTCCCAAATTTTGTTGTAATAATCCATAAATTTTTCATCTTTTCTTTTAGCTATTGGGTTTTGATTTTCTTCTAATTCAATGGTAAAAGTGTTTTTGATGGTACAAGGTCTTTTACTTAATATATACACTTTATCGGATAAACTAACGGCTTCAGCAATATCATGTGTGACAATAATGGCTGTTTTTTTCTCACTTTTTATAATTTCATACACATCATTACTAATGGTTAAACGGCTTTGATAGTCTAAAGCACTAAATGGTTCATCTAATAATAAAATGTCAGGATTGATGGCTAGCGTTCTAATTAAAGCGACTCTTTGTTTCATGCCTCCTGATAAACAAGAGGGGTACTTATCACTGAATTCCTCTAAATTGTATTTTTTTAATAAAGATTTGATGTATTCTTCATTTTCTTTTGTTTTTTGTTTTTCGATGGTGAGTCCAATTAAACAATTTTCATAAATGGTTAACCATGGAAATAGACAATCGCTTTGAAACATGTAACCAATTTTTAAGTTGGGTTCGTTAAAATTTATTGTACCACTGGTTTTCTCTTCTAATCCCGATATAATATTTAAAAGCGTTGATTTTCCACACCCTGATGCTCCTACAATTGCAATAAATTCATTTTTATAAACCTCTAGATTGATGTTTTCAATGGCATTAATTTCTCCATCTTCTGTGTTGTATTTTTTGGTTATATTTTTAATTTCTAAAAGTTTACTCATTATTTAAATTATTGATTAATTGATCGTATGGAACATAGTTTTCAAGTAGTTTAGCATCCATCATAATATTTTCTAAATTCTTATAACTTTCTTCTGTAATGAAACTATTTGAAAGCCAAGAATCGTATTTTTTATAATTGTCTACAATTGTTGTTAAATCGGTTAGTGAAATGTCTGGAAATTGTGGTAAGATGATTTTTGCAATTTCTTCAGATGAATGATTTTTTACATACTCTAATCCTTTATTAATGGCTTTAGTAAAATTAACTAAAGTTTCTTTATTGTTTTCTAAATAACTTTTTCTAGAATAAAAAGCGGTATAGGGTACTTCACCAGAGTAAGCTCCAATGTTTCCAACGATGTGACCATAACCTTCTTTTACTAATTTCGTTGCGTTTGGTTCAAATAGATTCACAAAGTCTCCAACTCCAGATATAAATGAACCTGCTAAAGATGCAAATTCAATACTTGTATTAATGTTTATTGATTTTTCGTCTATGTTTTCATTTTTTAAAGCGTTTTGAAAGTTTAAGATTGGCATTCCACCTGTACGTCCCGCTAATATTTCCTTTCCTTTTAAGTCATTTAGTGTAAAATTAGAAATTTCTTCTCTTGAGATGATAAATTGACCGTCTCTTTTGGTTAGACCACTAAACGTCACTAAGTAATCTTCTTCTCCACCATTATAGACATAAATGGCACTTTCAGGACCAGCAAATCCTACTTGGACATCGTTTGATAAAACAGCTGCGGCTACTTTATCGGCGCCACTAGTTAAAATTAAATCAATGTCAAGATTGTATTCTTTAAAATAGCCTTCTTCGATGGCTACATAAAATGGTGCGTAAAAGGCACTATGTGTTACTTCTGAAACACGAATTGTTGTTAAATTATCTTCAGAACCGAATTTTTTAACGGTGATTCCAATTCCAGATAATAGGACTAATCCAATTAAACAACAAATAATTTTTCTTTTCATTTTAAATTCCTCCTAATCACAATGTATTATATTCAAAGTTTATTAAATGTGTTATAATGTCTATAGAGAAGGACAAGGGTGGTTTTATGGAGTATGTTAAGACAAGAACTATCATGACTAAAAGTGATCAAGGCGGACATTGGTTTGGCATTGACTATCATATGAATTTATATCGCGGTTGTTCTTTTGGTTGTATTTATTGTGATAGTCGAAGTGAAGCGTATCATATAAAAAATTTTGATGAGATTAAAGGTAAAGTTAATGCTTTAGATATTTTAGAAGAAGAACTTGCAAGTAAACAATTTAAAGGGGTAGTGAGTTTTGGAACCCTTTCTGATCCTTATAATATTATGGAAGAGAAATATGAGTTTACTAGAGGTGCGCTAAAATTGATTGAAAAATATGGTTTTGGTGTCTCAATTGATACTAAAAGTGATTTAATCTTGAGAGATTTGGATTTGTTGAAATCTATTAATAAAAAGAATAATGTAATTATAAAAATTAGTATTACCACTACAGATGAAAGTCTTGCTAAAACTTTGGAGCCAAATGTTATTTCTCCTGAAAAGCGGTTTCATCTGGTTAAGGTATTACGAGAAAATGGTATTTATGCTGGTGTTTTAATGACTCCCGTTTTACCTTTTGTTACAGATAGTGAAGAAAATATTAAATCCATGATAAAAGAAGCGCATCGTGTAAGGGCTCGTTTTATTTATACAAAGATGGGAATGACTTTAAGACGAACGGTTGCTGATTATTATTATGAAAAAATTGATCAACTCTATCCTGGACTTTCTATGGATTATAAAGGTATTTATGAGAAAAGTTTGATTGCTAATCCTTTGAGATATAAAGATTTATTAGAGCTTTTTGTTAATGAGTGTAATAGATATCAGCTTCTTTGTGATATGGGAGAAATAATTCAAGATTATAAAATTAAAGTTCCTCAAGTCAATGAACAAATTAGTTTATTTTAAAGGAACTTTTTATATTGTTAAAAAATGGTAAGTGATATATAATTGAATTACAAATAAGGTA
>CAJTUR010000040.1 GCA_910579535.1 uncultured Bacilli bacterium | reverse complement strand
TACTTAGAAATCTTTAATTTTAAGTCCCCACTAAATTATCTAGAGCCAATAAAAATGATTCTAAACTTATTTTTGAATCATTTTTTTTAATGTTTGATAAGACGATAAAGTACGGTATTCTTCTATAGAAGAAGGGTAATCAAACTCTTTTTGTGCTTCTTTATAAAGAAAAAGTGTCATTTGTTGAAGCTTTAAAAAAAACTTCATATTAGAATATAAAAAATCTTTTTGAAAAGAAGTAAGAATTTCAGGAAGATAGAAAACAAAATTGTGTGAATTTCTCTTTTCTGGTTCATTGCAATATATAATAGCATTTCCTTTTTTAGAAGCAACTATATCATATTGAAAATGATTATAAGAATTAGGAAATAAAGGACAACCAATGTTTTCTTTCATAAGTAAAGATTCTTGATACAGAGGATACAAATATTTTATATGCTCCTTTAAATATTTATTTCTTAATATTTGTTCTACATTTTCTGGATAAAGGAGCGTAATGGCCATATTTCTAATATCATGAATATTATCTGATACAATTAAATTTAAATTATCACCAGAAGCAACCTTTTGAAGACTATTATTTTTTATATGATATATCATAGTAACACCCCCTTTTTTTTAAACTAGTTTATTATAACTTATTCAGTAATGTTTTACAATAGAAAAAATAAATACAATTCTATTATTTTTCTAAGTAATTAAGCTTTCATTAATTTACATCTGAAAACATCCATGATACAATGATTCTATAATGAAGAGAGGGTTAACAATGGATAATAGTTATGACGTAATAGTAATTGGTGCTGGCAACGCTGGGCTAATCTCCGCTTTAAAACTAGTGAAAGAAAATAAAAAAGTGTTAATATTAGAAAGCAATAACGTGCCAGGAGGATTTGCTACTAGCTTTATAAGAGGTAGATTTGAATTTGAAACCTCTTTACAAGAAATAGGGGGATATGGATCTAGTGAAAAAATAGGACCTATACAGAAGCTTTTTGAAAAATTAGAAATTTCAGATAAAATAAATTTTATAAATTTAACAGATGCTTTTCATGTTTATGCCAAAGATAAAAAAGAAGAATATAGAATGCCTTTTGGAATACAAGAATTTATAAACAAAATGAATGAATACGTTCCAGGTAGCGATAAGGCGATGAAGAAATTTTTTATTCTAGCAGAAGAAGTTCAAAAAGCAATCGTTTTTTTAGAACAGGATAAAAACGTGAACTCAAAAATCTTATCAGAACAATTTCCAAATTTTATGAAAGTGGCAGCCCTTTCAACGGATAAAGTCTTTAAAGCTTTGAAAATGCCAAAAAAAGCCGCCGAAATATTAAGCACTTATTGGATATATCTTGGTAGTCCAACTTCTAATTTAAGTTTTGTTCACTTTGCTTCAACCGTTCTTTCTAATCTTTATTTAGGAGCCGTTATTCCTGAAAAACGTAGTCATGAAATCAGTAATATTTTAGCAGAAGAAATAACAAAAAACGGGGGAGACATTAAATACTTATCCACTGTACAAGAAATTTTATTTGAAGAAGGAAAGGTTTGTGGTGTAAGATTAAGTGATGGAAAAGATTTTAAAAGTAAACATATTCTTTTCAATGGGTCACCAACTTTTCTTTATGGAAAAATGATTCCAAAAGAATACGTCCCAAAAGAGGCACTAAAATTAACAAATTCTCGAGTTTTAGGAGGCAGAGGTTTCTCTATCTATTTAGGTTTAAATCAAAGTCCAGAAGATATTGGACTAACCGATTACAGTTATTTTATTAATCATTCACTCGATAGCAATATTGAATTTGAAAATAGGAGTTCCATAAAAAATAATAGTTGTGTAGCTATTGTTCTTAACAATAAAAATCCTCATTGCTCTCCAGCTGGCACAACACTAATGACTATGACCTCTGTTTTTTTTGGAGATACTTTTAATAATAAAGTCACGGAAGAAAACTACTTTGAATTAAAAAATCAAATTGCTGAAAACATAATTAACAATTTTGAAGAAACAACAGGCATTAATATCAAAAGTTACATTGAAGAAATAGAAATCGCCTCTCCAGTTACGTATGCTCGGTATGGTGGACATCCAGAAGGCGTCATTTATGGTTATAAGCTGACAGGATTAGATAACCTTTTACCAAGAACATTAAATAAAGAAAAAGAAAATTTTGTTCCTAACGTTCGAATATGTGGTGGGTTTGACGCATGGGGAAATGGTTTTAGTAATACTTATCTTTCAGGATACCGTGCTGCTAAATTAACTTTATTAGACATGAAAGGAGAGGAAGAAGCATGACTGATTTAAAACTAGATGGAATTGGAAAAAAAGAAATACTTAAATTTAAAAATTTAAGTAAAGAACGTGAAAAAGTCATCACCTCGACTCCATTAGATAATATAAAAGTAGAGTACAACACTAGTGAAATTGCTCACTCTTTGCATCCGAAGCTTCAATACGTCAAAGTAATTGATATTATAAATGAATCAAAAGATGTAAAAACATTTCTTTTAGCTCCTAATGATGAAAAAGGAACAAAAAAATTAGCTTACTTTAAAGCGGGGCAGTATATAAGCGTAAGAATTAGAATTGGAAAATGTCTTTACAAACGTCCCTATACTCTTTCTTGTAGCCCTAAACTGGCTTTAGAAAATCACTACACCATTACGATTAAAAGAAAAGAAGAAGGAGTGGTATCCAATTATTTTTTTGATAACATAACGATTGGAAGCTCTTTTGTTGTAAGTGCACCAAATGGAACGTTTTGTTATGAAAGAATCAGAGACGCTAAAAATGTAATCGCCATTGCTGGTGGAAGTGGAATCACACCTTTTATCTCGATGGCAGAAGCCATAAATGATCAACTTTTAAACTTTAACTTAACTATTCTTTATGGAGCGAAAACAACAAAAGATTTAATTTTTAAAGAACGATTAGACAAATTATGTACAAATGGAAGAATAAAAGTAAAATATATTCTTAGTGAAGAAGAAAGTGACAAATACGAAAGGGGTTTTATAGAAAAAGAAACCATAGAGCCTTATTTAGCAGAAGAAAATTCTTTCTTTGTATGTGGTCCGATGGAATTGTATAAACATATGAATGAAGTACTAAAAGAATACAATTTAGCCAAAAAATTTATCAGAACAGACTTATTTTTTAGTGAAATTGAATTGCGAAGAGAAGAAGAATTTAATGTAAAGATAATAACAAAAGATAAAGAATTTAATATTAGCTGTAATGGTCAAGAAACCTTATTAAGTGCAATTGAAAAAAATGGTATTTTAGTTCCCAGTAGTTGTCACGTTGGAGTCTGTGGGCTTTGTAGAAGTAAATTGTTAAGTGGTAAAATAAAAACATTTGATAGTGACATAAGAGCATCAGATAAAAATTTAAATTACATTCATCCTTGTTCAAGTTTCCCTGAAAGTGATGTGGTGATTAAGTTACCTAATTAAATATGATATGAACCTCGTTTCTTAGACAAAGGAAGCGAGGTTTTTTATAAGAGTAAATTAACATATTTGAAGTCATAATTTATTTGTACACAAATAAGAAAATACATGATACTAGAAGTCAATATATAATGTTTTTGCTAGTAAAGACATAATAAAGCATACTTTAATAATAAAAAAAGAGCTTCATTAAGTTAGCTCTTTTTTTAGATTATCTATTGTAGAATTCAACAATAAGACTTTCATTAATTTCTTGGTTAAGTTCACTTCGATCTGGATAACGTACATAAGTACCAGACATTTTTTTATCATCAAACTCAACATAAGCACATCTTTTTAAAGTGGCTTCTAAAGCTTCTTTAATGGCTTTATGTTCTAATGAATTTTCTTTAACACTAATTGTATCACCAGGTTTCACTTGATAAGAAGGAATATTAACCTTTATACCATTAACTAAAATATGACCATGGTTGACTACTTGTCTAGCAGCTCTTCTTGTTTTAGCAAGTCCCATACGATAAACTAAATTATCTAAACGACTCTCTAATAAACGAAGTAAATTCTCACCAGCCACACCTTTCATACGGCTTGCATGATCAAAAACTTTATGAAATTGTTTTTCGGTTAATCCATACATTAAACGTACTTTTTGTTTTTCTTGTAATTGAACGCCATACTCACTGATTTTTTTACGACGATCAACACCATGCATACCAGGAGCATAAGGACGACGAGCTAACTCACGTCCATTTTCAAGTAATGAAAAATTAAGTCTTCTTGCTTTTTTATAAGCTGGTCCAGTATATCTTGCCATTTCAATTCTCCTTTCTATTGCTAAAAGTCGTTAGAAAAAACAAAGCTTAGGGAGTTTATACTAATCATTTCTCCAAAGTGGCAGACTAGGATACTTTGAAACTTTATAAACACATTAAACTTTAATTTTTTCTCTGCCAACTCACGCAACTAATATTATACACTATATTTTTATTAAGTCAAATGAGAGTTTATGCTATAATTGAATAAAAGGAGCCATTATGAATGACGGAATAAAAGAGATTTTAAATCTCTTAAACGAAAAGGGTTTCGAAGCTTACATTGTTGGAGGTTACGTTAGAGACCTATTGCTAAAAAAGGAAAGTTTTGATATCGATATATGTACAAATGCTTTCCCAGAAAAATTAAAAGAACTTTTTCATCTGGAACCTGGCTTTTATGGTGAACTTCATTTTGATAAAGAAAAATATCATTTTACAATTACCCCTTATCGTAAAGAAAAAACTTATGAAAAGAATAGATTAATTCAATATGAATGGGTACAAGATTTAAAAGTAGACTTAGAAAGAAGAGACTTTACCATCAATACATTATGTTTAAACAAAGAAGGAACTTTAATAGATGTCTATCAAGCAAAAGAAGATCTTTTAAATAAACAAATAAAAGGAGTAGGAAACCTAGAACAAAAATTAATTGAAGACAGCCTAAGAATATTAAGAGCCATTCGTTTTGCCACCACTTTAGATTTTTCTTTAGATAAAAAATTAGAAAAAAACCTATTAAAATATAAATCTTTTCTAAAAAATATAAGCAATTATCGAGTAAAAGAAGAAATCACTCAGATTTTAGCTTCGAAAAACTTTTTAAAAGGAATTCAATTATTAAAAAAAATAGAAGCTTTAGAAATTTTACAATTAGATTTTGGAAGCATGACCTATTATAAAGAAATAAATAAAATGTGGGCCCAAGTCAAAATAAACCGAGAATTACCATTTACAAAAGAAGAAAAAAAGAATATAGTAAACGAAAGAAAAAAAATGCAAATTGTGATGAACGATTGTTTAGAAAAGTAGGTGACGATTTTGAATATAGATATAATGAAAGAAAGCAATCTTGTCTTTCCAAGCTTTTTAATTCCTGTAGTAAAGTCTTTAAAGTTAGAAATAAACGATCTTATTTTACTCTTATATTTTTGGAATTATAAAAAAGCAACATTTGATTTAACAGTAATAAATCAAACCATAAAACTAAGTGAAGAAGAAATCTTGACATCTTTTAATAACTTAATGCAAAAAAAAGTCATTAAGTTAGATATCGTTAAAGATGACAATGAAAAAAGAAACGAAATTATAAGTTTAGAATATTTTTATGTTTTAATAAATGAAAAGCTAGAACGTAAAGAAAAAGAAAGCACCAAAGAAGACATTTATAGTATTTTTGAAAGAGATTTAGGAAAAACGCTCTCTTCAATGGATTTTGAATACATAAATGGATGGATTGAAAAAGGTTTTTCTGAAGAATTAATTTTAGGAGCCTTAAAAAAAGCCCTTTTTTATAACGCTAGTGATTTAAGATACATTGATAAAGTACTTTATGATTGGAAAAGGAAAGGATACAAAACAATGGATGAGGTTAATAATACAAATCAAAATAAAATTATAGAAAGTGAAAACAAAGAGTTTTACGATTACATAAACTCTAATGATTACAATTGGTTAGATGAAGAATAAAATCATAGACTATTTAGATGAACTCTATCCAAATCCAAAATGTGAATTAGAATACAATAAAGATTATGAACTTTTAATAGCTACCGTCTTAAGTGCTCAATGTACTGATAAACGAGTAAACATGGTAACCAAAGTGCTTTTTTCCAAATACAATATCTTTGATTTAGTAAACGTTCCTATAAAAGAAATTGAAAAAATTATTAAACCTTGTGGAACCTATACTAGAAAAGCATTATACATTAAAGAAATAGCTAAAAGCTTAGTAGAAAATTATAAAGGGACTGTCCCCAATAATCGAGAGTATTTAGAAAGTTTACCCGGTGTCGGAAGAAAGACATGTAACGTTGTTTTATCCAATATCTATGACGTTCCAGCCATCGCTGTAGACACCCATGTTAAAAGAGTGTCAGACCGTCTAAATCTTTCAAAAGAAAAAGACTCGGTTGAGAAAACTGAAAAAAAGTTAATGAAAGCTTTTCCTATTGAAAAATGGAGTAGACTTCATCATCAAATGGTTTTATTTGGAAGATACAATTGTAAAAGTAGAAATCCTGAATGTGAAAATTGTAAATTGAAAGAAGCTTGTCTTCATTACAATAAAAAAACAAGGTCATAGACTTTAACCCATTCATTTGATAAAATAACGTTGGTGATGACGGATGTTAACAATAAAAGATTTAACCGTAAAAGTTTCAAATAAAACCATTTTAGAAAACTTTAATTTAGAAATAAAAGAAGGGGAAATCCACGCCTTAATGGGAAAAAATGGCGCCGGAAAATCGACGATTTCAAAAGTTTTATTAAGAGATTTAGACTACACAGTCACCCATGGATTGATAACGTATCAAAATAAAGACCTATTAAAATTGAATACGACAGAAGTAGCACAACTAGGTTTTTATTTAGTGAGTCAAAACCCTATTGAGATTGATGGGATAACGAATGCTGAATTAATTCGTTGTGCTTTAAATGAACAAGGAAAGAAAGACTTAAACATTTTAGAACTAAACAACAAATTAAAAAAATATTGTGAAAAATTAGAAATTCCAACTTCTTTTATTCATCGAAACATCAATTACAACATGAGTGGAGGAGAAAAGAAAAAAATGGAGCTTTTACACATCTGGATGCTTGAACCCAAAATGATTATTTTAGATGAAATTGATTCAGGTTTAGATGTAGATGCCTTAAAAATCGTAGCAAACGCCTTACTAGAATACCATAAACAATTTAAACCCAGCCTTTTAATCATTACCCATCAACAAAAGTTATTAGAAATTTTAAAACCCGATAAAGTACATATTTTAGAAAACAAAAAAGTGACTCAAACAGGAGACCTTTCACTGGCAAAAAAAATCTTTGAAAACGGCTTTTCTAGGGCAACTCTTATGGCTAATGGTGAAAAAAATGAATAAACTAATAATAGCATCAGAGAATGTAAAAATAGAAAATGAAGAAATTTTAATAGAAGAAATAACAAAGGATTTAAATTTATATTTAAAAGGAAAAGTAAACTGTGGAATTAAAAAAATAAATAAAAATTGTACAATTAACATTTATTTAGAAAAAGAAAGCGATTCCTTAATAGAATTTTTTTTAAAATTAGAAAACAACCAAAATAAGATTTATTTTCATAATGAAGAAAAAACAAAGTTAAAAGTTCATTTCTGTGCCACTTTTTCAGGAAAAAATTATTTAGAAATTAAAGATGAATTAAACCATTCAAACATTAAAAACGATTTAAAAATTCGTTTAGTAGAAAAAGAAGGAACGATAAATGTTTTAGCAGTTGGAGACATCAAAGAAAAGACTAAGGAAATTAATTATTTAGAAGACATAAAAGCCTTGACAACAAATAATGAACGAATCAAAATCATGCCTGATTTATTAGTAAAATCAAAAGAAGTTATAGCTAACCACAACACAACCATTAGTAACATTTCTAAAAAAGAATTATTTTATTTAGAAAGTAAAGGCTTAAGTGAAAAGAGTGCTACAGAAAAAATTAAAAAAGGATTCTTAAAAGGAATAATAAAAAATAAAGAGTTAGGGGGTGAAGAAAATGAATCGTGAAGACTTTCCAATGCTTAAACAAGACATAACCTATTTTGACAACGGTGCAACCACGTTAAAACCTCAATCCGTTATTGATAAAACTGTAGAATATTATGAGCAATATTGTGCCAATGCCCATCGTGGAGATTACGATATTTCTTATAAAGTAGATTTAGAATATGAAAACACAAGAGAATTAGTTAAAAATTTTATTCATGCTGAATCTTTAGAAGAAATTGTTTTTACTTATGGAACCACAGAAGGATTAAATATGATTGCTAAAGGATTCTTTAAAAATATTTTAGAAGAAAACGATGAAGTTTTAATCACCAAATCAGAGCATGCCTCAAACGTTTTACCATGGTTCTCATTAGCCAACACCAACAACATTCATATCGGTTATATCCCCTTAGACGACAACCATTATGTTACATTAGAAAATGTAAAAAAAGCCATAACACCAAATACCAAAGTCATTAGTTTAGCTTATATTACAAACGTAATTGGAGACATTAGGCCGATTAAAGAAATAACGAAATTTGCTCATGAACACAACATCTTTGTTGTTTTAGACGCAGCTCAATCTATTGGACACTTAAAAACAGACGTTCAAGATCTAGACATCGACTTTATGGCATTTTCCGCTCATAAAATGTGTGGTCCAACAGGCATAGGGGTTTTATATGGTAAAAAAGAACTCCTTGAAAATTTAGAACCTGTAAATTTAGGTGGAGGAATGAACGAATCGTTTGACAACGAACATGAAGTTTTTTATAAAAATATTCCAACCCGCTTAGAAGCTGGAACGCCAAATATAGCTGGAGTGATTGCCTTTGGCGAAGCCATTAAATACTTAGAAAAAATAGGATTAGAAAACATTGCCGATTACGAAAAAAGGTTAAGAAAATACTTAGTAGATAAGTTGATAACTATCCCTTATATTGATATTATAAATATAGAAAGTGATAGTGGAATTGTATCATTCAATGTCGCCGACTTATTTAGTCAAGATGTCGCTTATTATTTAAATAAATACAACATTTGTGTGCGTGCGGGAAACCATTGTGCTAAAATATTAAAAAAAGAAGTAGGGGTGAACAATACATTAAGAATCAGTCTTTATTTTTATAACACCTATGAAGAAATTGATGAATTAATAGAACTATTAAGTGATAAAGAAAAAATATTGAAAGAGATGATTTAAATGGATGAAGAATTAAAAAGAGAAATTATTTTACAACATTATCAAAATCCTAAAAATAAAGAAACCATTATAAATGATCATTATATAAAAATAAATTCCAATAACGAATCTTGTATAGATAACATTAATCTCTATGTTTTAATAGAAGAGAATAGAATTAAAGATATAAAGTTTGATGGGGAAGCCTGTGCTATTTCAACCTCATCAACTTCTATTATGACAGTAAATTTAATAGGTAAAACATTAGAAGAAGCGAAGGAATATATTAAAAATTTTGAGGCCATGGTAAATGAACAAGAATACGAGGAAGAAATGTTAAAAGAAGCAAAGGCTTACAATACTATTTATAAACAAAATAATAGAAAGCATTGTGCATTACTTCCTTACT
>CAJTUR010000039.1 GCA_910579535.1 uncultured Bacilli bacterium | reverse complement strand
AATAATATTGTGGGTTTTTGTATCCTTATTCCATATTACTTTTTGAGTAATATTTTCTAATTCTCCATGTTTGCATTCTTCTTTTACATACTTCTTATGTCCACATACACTACATTCTTGATATTTATTGCCTTCACTATCTGTCTTTTTTTCTCCATATGAACATGCTTTCCATTCTTTTTCTTCCTCTGTAAGTTCAATCTCTACTTCTTTTCCACAATGTTTACACTTTCTTGTTGCTTTTATTTTTCTATGTCTATTAGTCTCCTCATCATGTTCATATTCATATTGCACTTCTCCTATTAATTCATGTCTTGTATGTTCTTCAGCCAAATCTCTATATTCATGTTTACAATCTTTACATACTGGTACATCCATTCCTTTTCCATCGATGACCTTATATTGATATTCAGTTGTACATGTTATATTTTCTTCTAAAACTTGTACCACTTCTTTTTGACAAACAGTACAGGTCCCTAAATGAACTTTATCATGAGCTTTCGTACCATTTTTCCAAATAAAATTATTTGTTCCATCAACTATCTGATGTTCATGTTTTCTAGTTTCTTGATAACCACAATTTTTGCATTCTCTATAATCAATCCTCTTTGAAGCATCATAGTTCCATTCATTAAATTCACAAGATTCATAATAAGTGTGAGTGATTTTCTCATTGCAATTTTTACAAACAAGAGTAATTACTTTAAAATGATTCCCATTTCTTGCACTTCTATATCTTATTATTCGTTTAAAAACATGAACACATTCTTCTTTTGTTTCATCATTTTTATGTGAGTTTTGATCAGAACCTGAGTTATTATTAGCATTATTCGAATTATTTTGATAATCTTCTGTAGAAGAATGAAAAAATTGATGGCATCCTCTACATAATTTTTGATTTAATTTTAAAATTTCATTATAAAAATTTTCAAATTCACATTTTTCTACTTTCTCTTCAATTAATTTTTCTTCTCCAGTTTGAATACAAACCAATTTCACAATTTTTTTATGTGTAAATTCATCAATAGGATCATAAATTTCTATTGTTTCAAAATCATACATTCCTTCTTCTATTGTTGTTTCATTTTTTGAAACTACTTCTTTTTGTTTTCTAGGTCTTTGATCAACTGGTAACTGAAAAATTTTTAATAATTCAAGATTTTTTTCAGCACTAATATATCCATTAACACAATAATTTTCTATCCCATAATAATCCGCAGCCGCCATTCTAAAATCCTTTAAATTTTTTTCTTGACTTTTAACGATTTTATGAACACCTTTAAAAACAAGTGCATCGACAATTGAAGTCCCTTTATAATCCGATAAATCGATAGAATCATAAATGTTTCCATCAAAATTTAAAACATAATCTTCACATAATTTTTTCTCTACATCTAAATCAGACAAATCATGATAATGAGAAGCTTTATTATCAAAATCTGTTCCTACCTCAACTTCATTTATTGCACGTGCCATATCTTTTTTATCTATTAAATTATTTTTATTTGATGGTCTAATTTGTTTTACTGATGAATCAATAGTTGATTCTATTGATTCATTATTATTTGGACTGTTCAAAGAAGACACATCACTACATCCTACAGAAGTAGCTGAAATTCCAAATAAAGTCGCATTAATTAAAGCTTTTTTTATTGAATTTTGAATATTATTTTTATTATCCATATATATGACCTTCCTTTAAAAAACATAAAATGTCAATAACTTAGAATGTTATTATACACATTCCCAATCAATTGTCAACATTTTTTTACATATTTCAAAATTTTCTATTAAAAAATACCAATATCGCCATATTATCCAATTTTTCATTAATTGTCAAGATATATAAAAGCTTTAAAATTCCAGTTCTAATAAATGATCTTTGAAGTTATGAAGTTATAAGATAGAAGTAGGCGACAAAAATGAATTGAACTCACAAGTGGAGCTTATAAAGAGTTTCTAATTAGAGGATTATAACCTGTAGTTTACAGAAGACATCTTGTTAATTTTTCTTTGATTATATCAATCTCGTTTGATTCTTATCAATAAGTTTTGCTATTTAAGATAAATAAGAAACAATTTCATCCGATTTTCTTACAGAAAAATAAGAGTTCTTGACAATTTCTTAAATTTTAATTGGTTTACTTTTCTAATTACTTAATTTTTTTAAACAAAAAGTTTTGCAGAGCATCTATTTTAATATTAGAAAAAGTTCAGCATAAGGATACTTTTCAACAAAAAATAAAACAATAGTAGAATAAACTGTATTTTCTCTAAAAATAAGTTCGTATTTAGAAAAACACAAATAAATTCAACACACCACCAGATAATCCAATTATTGAATCAAAAAATGGTTAGTTAAAGAAAGAAAAGTATATTGATTTCAATCAAAATGATTTACAAAAGTGTTGAAGACTATATATATGATCATTAAATTATAAAACCCCAATCAAGTATAGAACTCTGATATGAACCCCAAAAGTTGGACAGTTTATAAATAGTTTCTAACTAAAGGATTGTAACCTGTAATTTACAGGAGACAGTCCTTTTAATTTTTCTTTAATTCTATCATGATTATAATAATTAATATAGTCATCTATCGCTAAAGTCCAAAAAAGTTTTCCATCATGCCATTATCCATGCTATTTCCTTTTCTAGACATACTTTGTTTAATCCCTTTATTCTTTAATCTTTGCTGATAAGAAAAATGCTGATATTGCCAACCTTGATCTGAATGTAATATTAATCCTTCTAAATTTCTACCTTCAAATGCTTTATTAAGCATATCATTTATTTGCTCTAAGTTAGGAGATTTGGATGTTTTATAAGAAATCACTTCACCATTAAATCCATCTAATATTGGTGATAAATAAATCTTTTCTCCTCGAAGATTAAATTCTGTTACGTCTGTATACCATTTTTTATTTGGATTATCAGCACTAAAATCTCGTTCAATTAAATTATCTGCTATCTTGCCAACTGTTCCTTTATATGATGAATATTTTCTTTTATTTCTTTTTAATGGCTTTAATCCTAACTTAACCATTAATCTATAAACCTTTTTATGATTAACATTATAACCTTGATTTCTCAATTCTAGTGTAATTCTACGATAACCATATCTTTCTTTATTATTAATAAATATTTCTTTAATTTTATCAATTATTTCATTATTTTTCTCATCTTTATCTGCTTTAGATAAAGTATAATAATATACTGATTTAGCTAAACCAGATACTTCTAGAAGAATCATTAATGGATATGTTAGCCGTAGTTCACTTACAACATTTACTTTTTCTTCAGTTGCTGATTCTTCCTTGCTTGAACAACGGCTCTCAATTTTTTTGAGTATTCTAGCTCTGCTTTCAAATATAGATTTTCTTTTTCCAATCTTAGAATTTTTTCTTTATCTGTTTCTATTTTATTTGTTTGCTTAGCTTTTTTCATAATAGTTGGACTCCTCCCACGTTTTCGCTCAACTATATTATAACCTAATTCTTTATAATTTTTTATCCACATGGATAGCATTCCTTTGCTTAATAATCCTTCATCTATAGCAACAGATATAAGTGATTCATTATTTAATAGAACTCTATTAATAATTCTCTCTTTTTCATTTTTATTAAATTTTCTATTATTAGTAGTTTTTAATATTTTAAATCCATGTTTATCAATTAATCTAATTAAATATTTTATTCCAGCAGAATGAATATGATATTTATGACATATATAAGATAAGGATTTACCACCTTTTTTCTCATTATATATATCTATTTTTTCTTCATATGTTAATTTTCCCATAATAAAACCTCGTTTCTATGTCCAAGAAACGGGGTTCAGTTCACTCAACTAGGGTTTGAATAAATATCTTTTTATTGTCTATTTTTGTTGACAAATCCAATCATGATCTTTTTATCTATTAAAACCATTATAATCATTATAAGTCGTTTCTGGATCAAATAAAGAATTATATGCCTCTGAATCATAATAATTTAAAGCATTGAATAAATCTTCTGTACGCCATAAGATCCAATTTTCATTTAAGTTGTCTTTTAATCTTTGAGATAATAAACAATCTTTAGTAGTAAAAGGATATTCTATATTTTTACAAAATTCATAATCCTCAGTTTGTTGAAAATTCGAAAAATTCTCAATAAAGTTAAAATCACTTTCACTTATTTTATTTGGTTTCTCTATATAAGCTCTAAATGTAGGCTCATCAAAAAATATATTTTCATTTTCATACCACGGATCATTATCATTTTTTCTAATAATATTGTGGGTTTTTGTATCCTTATTCCATATTACTTTTTGAGTAATATTTTCTAATTCTCCATGTTTGCATTCTTCTTTTTCATACTTCTTATGTCCACATACACTACATTCTTGATATTTATTGCCTTCACTATCTGTCTTTTCTTCTCCATATAAACATGCTTTCCATTCTTTTTCTTCCTCTGTAAGTTCAATCTCTACTTCTTTTCCACAATGTTTACACTTTCTTGTTGCTTTTATTTTTCTATGTCTATTAGTCTCCTCATCATGTTCATATTCATATTGTACTTCTCCTATTAATTCATGTCTTGTATGTTCTTCAGCCAAGTCTTTATACTCAACTGTAGAAGCTACCTTTTCTTTTTGATCTCGCGCTTGAAGTAGTTTTTTTAATTCTACAATATTATGTGTATCGAACTTTAAAGAGTGCCTATTTCTTTGAATTTTTTCTAATTCTTTTAGTTTTCGTTCTTGAAGGAGTTTTTCTAGTTCTACAATATTATGTGTATTGAACTTTAAAGAGTGCCCATTTCGTTGAATTTTTTCTAATTCTTTTAGTTTTCGTTCTTGAAGGAGTTTTTCTAGTTCTACAATATTATGTGTATCGAACTTTAAAGAGTGCCCATTTCGTTGAATTTTTTCTAATTCTTTTAGTTTTCGTTCTTGAAGGAGTTTTTCTAGTTCTACAATATTATGTGTATTGAACTTTAAAGAGTGCCCATTTCGTTGAATTTTTTCTAATTCTTTTAGTTTTCGTTCTTGAAGGAGTTTTTCTAGTTCTACAATATTATGTGTATCGAACTTTAAAGAGTGCCTATTTCTTTGAATTTTTTCTAATTCTTTTAGTTTTCGTTCTTGAAGGAGTTTTTCTAGTTCTACAATATTATGTGTATTGAACTTTAAAGAGTGCCCATTTCGTTGAATTTTTTCTAATTCTTTTAGTTTTCGTTCTTGAAGGAGTTTTTCTAGTTCTACAATATTATGTGTATCGAACTTTAAAGAGCGTTCATTTCGGTGAATTTTTTCAAAATTTTCTTGATGAGAAATTAAAGCTAATTTCCACTGATTTAATGTATTAAAAGTAATTTTTTCTGGTTCCATCATAGAAATATTTTTACAACTTTCATAAAAAGATGTATGAAAATAAGGATAGCGGGTAACGAGTTTTTTAACTTCCTGATTATAGAAAGCACAATAATTAAAAACATCATTTTTAAGTTTTTCTTCTTTTAAAAGAACAATATTTTCGGCAATCGTTTTATCATTATGTAGAACAGGTCTTAAAAGTGTAACCAATCTTTCTAAAATACCACTTACTTTTAAAACATCTTGTATCATAGGAGCCAAATTCTTTTTTAATAAAGATTTTTCACTTAATTGATTATAAATTTCAACCATTTTCTCTAAAGAAACACCAATTTCTATAATATGACTTACTTTTAAATCTTTTAAATTTAAATTATTATTCTGAAATAAACTTTTGTTATAAAAAAATAAAAAAGACGAATAAAAACAAGCTATATTTTGAATTTTTGAAATAGAACGATTATAATAATTCATAGCTTTTTCTTTTAAAGAATGATCTTTAATGGTACAAATAATAGATAAAATAGAGGCATTATTAACATATGAATCCAAAGCTTGAGTTATACTTGTTAAAGTCTCTATCATATCCCCAGCTGATTTCAACATCGAATCAAAAAAAATTTCTTCAGAAAAAGTACCTTTTCTACCTTGCATACAAACACTTCCCCCTTAACTTGAAAAGATACTTTATCACTTTTTGTCCTATTTGTCAAACAGAAATACATTTACTATTACTCAAAAAATAATAAATGTTTAAAAACGTTATAGATAAATATTAATAACATTTAATAAAAACTTAAAATCCAAATTACTTAACAAATCCATTAAAAACCGTTTTAGTATCTCTAACCGCTATAAAAGGACTAGGATCATTTTTCTTAATTAAAGTAATCAATTTATTTAAATTTTTATTATTAATTTGAAAATAAAGCATATATCTTTTATTACCTTCATAATCGTCTTTTAAATCAATAACTGAAACACGATACCCATGCTTTCTAACCAAAGACAAAAGTTTTTTATTTTCTTTATTAATCACCACTTCAACGCCCACTATTCCTTTAATAAAACGATTGGAAACGTAAGAGCCAAGTAATGTTCCTGTTGCATAACCAAGCGAATAAGAAATAGGAATCATAATGCTTTTAACATCTGTGACTAAAGCTTCTCTAGCAATAATAAACCAAATAAAAACTTCAAAAAAAGCTAAAATAGTCATAACGACCGTTTTTCCTTTAACCATTAACATCGTTCGAACTGTACCAATTGAAACATCCAAAATACGTGCAAAAAATATTTTTAAACATAAAAATAGCATAAGATCACCTAAAATTATTATTTCCTAAACTTTAAAAACCATTAACTATTTTTTAATTAAATTAAAAATTAGATAAAAAAGTGAATCAAACTTTCCCTTTAGACAATAATTATCCAGTTATAAACGTTATAAATAAAAACATTTTAAAAATTTGCTATAGTAAAAAAGTGTGAATAAAAAGGAGTAATAAAAATGATTATTTTTGTTATTTATGATAAACAAAGAGTGACAGAATTTGAAAAATTAATTTCAAACATGATGCTAAATAAAAAAGAAAAATACCAAATTCATGCCTTTACTAACTATACAAATGAAATGGAAAAGATAATCCATTGTTCAGGTAAAAAAATATATCTATTAAATGAAGAAATAAACGGTTTAAAAATTGCTACACAAATTAGACAACTTGGAGACTGGAACAGTCAAATCATGCTTTTAACTAATGAAAAATCCTCCGAAAATTTAAAAAGTAGAAAATTATTAATGTTAGATACCATTTATATAAAAGAAATGGACAAAAAGCAAATAACAACTGACATAAAATCAGCGCTTCATATATTAAAACAACATAAAGATTTTAAATTTTTTTATAATAACGAATACTATCAAATTCCATATGATGACATTTTATACTTTGAAAAAGACTTAAACAACAATTATGTTTCCATTATCACAATAGATACTGTCTATCGAATCAAAGAAAGTATTAAAAAAATTGAACTAAAACTGACAAGCGTCCCATTCTTTTTTAAAACACATCAGAGTTGTATTGTAAACCTTCAAAAAATGATTAAAATAGATTTTAATGCAAACATCATCTATTTTAAAAAGAATCAAACTAATTTATTATCTAGAAATAAGAAAAAAGAATTAAAAGAACGAATAGAAAAAGAACATCTTTATGAAATCGTTTAAAACCAAATTTCATCGTTAATAAACAGAATCTCATCAAAGAATTTTCTTTAAAAAAGTTTTATGATAATCTAAATACAGTTCGAAAGTGAGGTGTCGTGTGTTGCGTAGTAGAGTTAAATGGTTTAAAGATGAAAAAGGTTATGGTTTCATCAAATATACCGATGAAGAAGATATTTTTGTTCATTACTCATCAATTGTACAAGAAGGTTATAAAACACTTAAAAAAGATGAAGAAGTTGAATTTGACTTATTAGAAACTTCAAAAGGCTATCAAGCGATTAATACAAAAAGAATAGAGCACCTATAAAAAATAAAAATTACTAAAGCGAACTTAGTAATTTTTTTATTGAGAGAATTTTTTATCCAAAAGATTTATAATAAAAAAATGCTTCTTTTAAGAAACACTTTTATGATTTTTCACAAAACTTTCCCAAGTCCACTGAGAAACTTCTGGCATATCTACACCATGTTCTTTTATATATTCTGTATGTTTAACTAACATATTTTTACAATATTCTAAAAGATAGCTACTCTTATCTTCAAAATCAGTTAAATGTTTTAAAGCCAACATAACTAAATGATAACGATCCACCTCATTTAAAACTCTCATATCAAAAGGAGTAGTAATGCTTCCCTCTTCATTATAACCACGTACATGTAAATGACTGTTATGACGACGATACGTTAACTCATGTATTAAATTAGCGTAGCCATGAAAAGCAAAAACAATAGGTTTATTCTTAGTAAAAATCATATCGTAATCGTGATCACTTAAACCATGTGGATGTAAAGTATCAGATTGTAATTTCATCAAATCAACCACATTAACAAATCGAATTTTTATTTCTGGTATAAATTCTCTTAAAATACTCACAGCCGCAAGTCCTTCAAGAGTAGCCATATCCCCACAAGTTGCAATAACTAAATCAGGAATATACCCATAATCATTACTCGCAAAGCCCCAAATGCCTATTCCTTTAGCACAATGCTTGGAAGCTTCATCCATAGTAAGCCATTGAGGTTTAGGATGCTTACTAGCCACTAAAACATTAATATAATTTTTGGTACCCATAATGTGATTAAAACAAGAAATTAAAGTATTGGCATCCGGTGGTAAATAAATACGTACAATATTAGCCTTTTTAGTAATAATATGATTTAAAAAACCTGGATCTTGATGAGTATAGCCATTGTGATCTTGTTGCCAAACATGACTGGTTAATAAAATATTTAAAGAAGAAATTTCCTTTCTCCATGAAATATGTTCAGCCATTTTAAGCCATTTTGCATGTTGACTCACCATTGAATCAATAACACGAATAAAGGCTTCATAACTATGAATAAAACCATGTCTTCCTGTTAATAAGTATCCTTCAAGCCATCCTTCGCACGCATGTTCAGATAAAAAAGAATCCATCACTAAACCATTCGTAGCTAAAAATTCATCATTCGTTTTAGTTGTAGCCATCCATTTTCGATTGGTCACATCAAACACTTTCATCAAACGATTGGATAAAGCCTCATCAGGTCCAAAAATTCTAAAATGATTATTTTCTATATTTTCTGAAAGAATTGCTTTAATAAAATTTCCTAATTCAAGCATATCCTGAGCAATTACATTGCCTGGAAAATCAATGGAAAGACCAAATTTTTTAAAATCAGGAAGTTTTAAAGGACGTAATAAATTTCCACCATTCGTATGAGGATTACATCCCATGCGTCGATTGCCTTCTGGTGCAAGAGCTTTCAATTCAGGCATCAATTGTCCATTTTCTAAAAATAAATCCTTTGGTTTATAACTTAAAAGCCATTCTTCTAAACGTTTTAAACTTTCAGGATGATCTTCGGTCACCTCAACAGGAATTTGATGCGCACGAAAACTTCCTTCAATTCTTTTGCCATCAATTTCTTTAGGCCCCGTCCAGCCTTTAGGTGTTCTTAAAACGATCATTGGCCACATGGGTCTAACAATCTTTTTCGTTTCTCGAGCCTTTTTTTGAATCTCTTTAATTTTTAAAATAACCGTATCCATAACCGTTGCCATATCTTCATGAAGTAGCATAGGTTCTTCACCTTGAACATAAAAAGGCTCCCAACCACATCCTCTTAAAAAAGCATCCAGTTCAATATCTGAAATTCGAGATAAAACCGTAGGATTTGAAATTTTATAACCATTCAAATGTAAAACAGGTAAAACTGCTCCATCCGTAATAGGATTTAAAAATTTGTTAGAATGCCAACTTGTTGCTAAAGGTCCTGTTTCAGCTTCCCCATCGCCAATCATGCAAGTAGCAATTAAATCAGGATTATCAAAAACCGCTCCAAAAGCATGAAGAAGACTATAACCAAGCTCTCCACCTTCATTTATAGAACCTGGTGTCTCAGGAGTAGCATGTGACCCAATTCCACCTGGAAAACTAAACTGTTTACACAATTTTTTTAATCCTTCTAAATCCTCCGTAATATCAGGATAAAATTCAGTATAACTTCCTTCTAAATAAGTATTAGAAACCAATGCTTGTCCACCATGTCCTGGACCACAAATGTACATCATATTTAAGTCGTACTTTTTTATTACACGATTTAAATGAACATATAGAAAGTTTTGACCTGGAACCGTCCCCCAATGTCCAACTAACTTTGACTTAATATCCTGAAAACTTAATTTTCTTTGAAGTAATGGATTCTCTTTCAAATAAAGTTGAGCAACGCTTAAATAATTAGCTGCCCTAAAATAACGATCCATTAAAGAAAGACTTTCATTTGATAATGTTTTTTCTTGCATAATCAATCCCCTATTCTTATTTTCTTATTATACTATGAACAAGAGAAAATAGCAAAAGAAATGAACTTTATCGTGCTAAAA
>CAJTUR010000038.1 GCA_910579535.1 uncultured Bacilli bacterium | reverse complement strand
ACTAGATTTTGTCTAGCTTAGAAAGTGCTTGTTTTATAAAACTGTCAAAGTAGGGTATTGATTGCTTTATTAATAATGAATTTATCGCTCCTTTTAAAGAAGAAAGAATCAACCATGAATACAATATTCTAATCTATTCTAAAATTATACAAGGTATTGTTCCCACTTACTTTGGAGGAAGTATTGAGAAAAAAAGTAATCTTTTAAGTCTTCCTATTAATTAATCTCTGTGTTATAATTTATTATAGGTGAAGAATATGAATGAACAACTATTCATAAATGAAGCAATAGATTCAGCAATTAGAAAATATATAAAAAGTAAAGAAGGAATGAATGAAGCAGAACTAGATAGTTTTGAGTGTGTTGTGGTAAGAGCTTTGATTCTAATTTATGGAGAGCTAGATATTTTAAATCCTTTTAAAACTAATAACGAAAGAAACTTTAACGATAACTTAAAGAAATTTGGATTAAATGAAGTAGCCCTATTAGAATTTAAGGAAAGATTTTTAAATTTTTATAAAAATGCAATGGATACTTTAGCTGTAAAACAAGATTTTTTAAGTATTCAGAAAAGTTTAATTGACATGTTTATGCTTAAGAAAAGCCATGTCTTAATTAGCGACGATGAAATACAACAATTTAAAAATTTACTCTATACCAAAGAGGATGCAAATCCTTCTAAATTTGCTTTATACTCAAAATATACACCAGAAAGCGATGAGATTAAAAATTATTACAGTAATGAATTGTTTAAACTTAATCATACATATAACTTCAGCGAATTTAAAGATAGTTTATTAAGTAATGAAGCTTATCAGTTAGCAGGATACAATTTGCCAGAAATTCAGAATAAAAAAGAAGCTGAAATTCAAAACATCAATAATAAAGTCTTTCACTTTTTTAATATTAAAGATAACGACAAAGATAAAAAAAGGCGTTTAGAAAGCGCGATTCTTTATTATAAAAAATATGGAAATACTGAAAAAGGAAATGGATACGTAAATTTGTTATTAGTTTTAAGTATGGTAGCAACAGGTTTAATGATGGCTTTAATTTTTGGTATTCAATTTCTGAGGTAAAAAAATGGAATTTGAACTTTTAGGCACCAAATATAAATTAATAAAAAATGTTCGTGATGCCTATAATGAAAACGACTTAAAAGAAAGTTTTACAGAATTTTTTTTAGGATATGATTATGTTTTAGGGGATTATGCCTATGGGAAATTGCGCTTAAAAGGTTTTAATAAGAAAGAAAATAAGAATTTTAAAGCAATAAACGATTACCAAAAAATAGAAGAATACATTAAAAATTATTGTGCTTATGGATGTAGACACTTTGTGATTACAAAACTCTTGAAATAGAGTTTTTTATTTGCTATAATCATTTATAGAATAGCGAGGTATGTATATGGCAAGTACAATTTTAAATTTTCCAGATGGAAGCAAAGAAGAAAGAAGAGTCATTTCGCATTTTGAAGTGGATGGATTAAATACACTGGTTTTTGATATGAATAAAGAGTTAAATGGTAATCATTGTACCCATGTGAGTTATCTCTCTCCAGAAGGAAGATATCAAAATGTTGTAGAACCAGAAAAATGGGATTTATGTAAAGGAATACTTGTAAAAGCTTTGCATGGTCAAGCAAAAGAAAATTATCGTCCTGTTCCAGCTGAAATTTCTGTAACAGCCGATCCTTCTCGTGAATTATATTTAAGACCAGCAAACTATACGCCTTTAGTTGAAAACTATGAAAACTATTTATTAGAATATGAAAGAAATCCATTAGGAAATGAAACACCAATTATGAATGCAAATGAAATCCAACCTATTACTTCTGATAACGTAATAACAGCCGATGTTCAAGAAGTGAAAATTGTCGATGAAAACACAACAAATAATGATATTACAGAAATATCAAGTATGGCTTCAATTCCAGTGGAAGGAACAGTAGTAGACAACTCTAATAATGATTTAAATACAGAAGGGTATAGTTTAGGAAATGAGATGGGCATTATTCCAGAAATACCAAGTACTCCAGTTATAGAACAACCTGTAGCATCATCAAATAATAATGAAAATGTTATACCATTTCCAGAACCAATTTTGTCAACAGATAGTAATATAAATAGTCAATCAAGTGTTAATTCAGAAGTTGCAAGTAGTGTTATAAACGAAACACCAATCGTTTCAGAAATACCAAGTGTTCCTGTTATAGAGCAACCAGCACTATCATCAAATAGCAATGAAAATGTTATACCATTTCCAGAGCCAATTATGCCAACAAATATAAATACAATAAGTCAACCAAGTGTTAGTCCAGAAGTTGAAAATAGTGTTATAAATGAAACGCCAATCGTTTCAGAAATACCAAGTGTTCCTGTTATAGAGCAACCTGAACTATCAAATGGCAATGAAAATATTATTCCATTCCCAGAACCAATTTTGTCAACAGATAGTAACATAAATAGTCAACCAAGTGTTAATTCAGAAGTTAGTGTTATAAACGAAACACCAATCGTTTCAGAAATACCAAGTACTCCTGTTATAGAGCAACCAGCACTATCATCAAATAGCAATGAAAATGTAATACCATTTCCAGAGCCAATTATGCCAACAAATATAAATACAGCAAGTCAAATAAATGTTAGCCCAGAAGTTGGAAGTAGTGTCATAACTGAATCATCAATAGCTCCAGCAACAATGCAAACTCCAACTGTAGAAGTAAGCACTACTTCAGAAGAAAATAAGTCGATTGTAACCGACTCTTACTTAGGAAATGCTAATCAAATTATTGAAAATATGAAAAAAATAAGTCAAGAACATCAAGAAAAAATTAAAGCATTAGATGAAGAATACATTACAACTTTAGAAGAAATGAAACAACAAATGATAGAGCATTTAAAAGAAGCAAAAGATTATGGAGATATCCTAAAAGGTAAATTTGACGCACAAAATAATATGAGTCAAGATGGACCTAGTTTGCAAAGAGTAGCTTAAGTATAAAACTTAAGCTTTTTTCATATAATTTTGTAGTGATAATATGAAAGAATTATTAAAAAAATATTACAATGTTAATGAAAATATAATTGAAGAAAATTCAAAATGTACATTTATTAAAAATAATAAAAAATACTTATTTCTTCCGTTTGAAAGAACTGAAGATGAATTTTCTGAGCTTTTTTCATTAAATGAAGAATTAATCACCAAAAATATTCCCACAAGTTTATTCATATTAAATAAGCAAAATAATTACATCACAATAGAAGAGAATCTAAAGTACGTTCTTTTAGAAATGCCTTTAGAAAATCAAGAATACAATGTTTTAGATATGATGAAATTTCATAATCAATTAGTCATAAGTAGTAAAAAAAGCATTTTATATCGGAACAAATGGGCTGAATTATGGAGTAAAAAAATAGATTATTTTGAATACCAAGTAAGAGAATTAGGAAGAGACAAACCAATTATTTTAAACAGCTTTAGCTATTATAGTGGATTAGCAGAAAATGCCATTAGCTATATAAATAGTACCATAAAAAAACACCAACCTACAGTAAGTGAAAGAATAACATTACAAAGAAAAAGAATCAATTTTCCAAATCTAAGTTGTGATTATTTTAATCCATTAAACTATATTATTGATTTAGAAGTTCGAGATATTGCCTCTTATTTTAAATCCTTATTTTTTGAATCGAAAGAAAATTTAAAAATAGAAATAAATGCTTATTTTAAAAATAAAAGATTAAGTCTTTATGGTTATCAGCTTTTATACGCTAGACTTCTTTATCCATCCTTTTATTTTGATATTTATGAAAACGTAATGGAAGGAAAAAAAGAAGAAAAAGAACTTTTAAAAATTATCAATCAAGTGGAGGAATATGAAATTTTTTTAAAAGAAATGTTTCAACTCTTGCATAGCTTTGCTCCAATTGATCCAATAGAATGGCTAATAAAAGAGTCATAAATCTACGTTTATAACTCCTTCAATTTCTTCTACTTCACTTTGAAGCATATTTAAAATATAATTTTTTAATGTAAAATCTTGTCCTAAACAATCAACACAATGGCCCTTTAATTTAACGTAAACGTAATGATCTTCATATTTTACAAATTCAATATCGCCTCCATCCATATTTAGATAAGGTCGTAATTCTTCTATAATACTTTTAATTTTTTCTTCCATTTATGATTCACCTAATAGCTATTATACACGAATTTAAAATAAAATGGTATAATACTCTAAAAGGAGGCATACATGATAAATATAAGAGTAGGGGATATAATTGAAGTAAAGGTAGTAGGCATCACCCATTATGGAATATTTGTAAATACTTTAGATAATCATAATGGTCTTATTCATATTTCTGAAATTTCAAATTATTTTGTAAAAAATATTTCAGACTTTGTATCCATTGATGAAAATATTTTAGTGGAAGTATTAGGGGTAGATGAAAACGATCGATTGAATTTATCAATAAAGAATATAAATTATAAATTGGTTCCAAGATATGGAAAAATAAAAGATAATAAAAACGGTTTTAAACCGTTACAAATGAAATTACCCATTTGGATTAGAGAAAAAATGGATGAAATCAATCCCAAAAATAATTAATGACTTTCTAAAAGAATTTTTTCGATTTCTTTCCATCCTGTTTTATAATCTTTTCCAGCACGAAGAACACCTTTTCCTTTAAGTTCTTCATCACTAATTGCTTTATTGTGATAAGAAGGGAAGAGAATTTTTAATTTCACATCGTTATCAAGATTTGGAAGACGATCATCAATTTGAATGTCGGCTTTAAAAAGATGTTTAGCACTGGTAAAAATAAAATGATTAGGATCAAGAAATGGTAAAAAGTCAATTAAGAAATTGTATTTATTTAAAAACTCTTTTCCTGAATTCTGAATATTAAAGGGATTCACACAAGCCGAACAAATATAAATTTCATAAACTTCATTTAACTTTTTTATGGTTTCTACCGCGTCTGGTAAGATGACGGCATTTTGATATAAATTTCTAGTTCCTAAGAAATGATGAAACGCTTCAAATCTATCTTTTGGAACAGCAGTGACATCAATATAATAATCCGTAAAATCATCAATTATATAATGGGTATCTAAAAATTCATTAACCGCTTCTAAATAGCCAGAAAAGCAAATAACTTCATCTACATCTAATAAAATGGTTTTTTTTGTGTTCATTCTATTTCTCCTCTATAAAAAAACTCGGTTTTTTTGGACCGAGTTTAAATTCCTTTTGGTGCCCAAGGCCGGACTTGAACCGGCACGGGCTTTAACACCCGCAGGATTTTAAGTCCTGTGCGTCTACCTATTCCGCCACTTAGGCAATGGCACTTGTCTTAATCAATAAGACATATTAAGTATAATATTAAAATCTAAAATAATCAAGACTTTTTTTATATTTTTACCAATTTTAAAGAAAAAGTTATTAAAAAGACATTTTTTTCAGTTGACATACGAAAAACGACTGTGATATAATCAAATTGTCGCTGGAGGAATACCCAAGTCTGGCTGAAGGGACCGGTCTTGAAAACCGATAGGTCGCGCAAGCGGCGCAGGGGTTCGAATCCCTTTTCCTCCGCCATTTATATATTTATCGCGGGATGGAGCAGCTCGGTAGCTCGTCGGGCTCATAACCCGAAGGTCGTAGGTTCAAATCCTTCTCCCGCAACCAATGGTTCCGTAGTGTAGTGGTCTATCACGTCTGCCTGTCACGCAGAAGATCGAGGGTTCAAATCCCTTCGGAACCGCCATTTTTTTTGGCACCATAGCTCAGTTGGTAGAGCAGAGGACTGAAAATCCTTGTGTCACTGGTTCAATTCCCGTTGGTGCCACCATATAGATAGGAAACTCGAACTTTTCGAGTAAGTAATAAATTACTAGCTAGAAATAGTTAGTTTTTTGTTGTTTAAGAAAGTGAGAGTGATATATATGACAATTGAAACTAAAGAACTTGTAATAAGTGAGGAATTAAAAAAGAAAATAGATATGATATGTAAGTTTGCTTGTGTTAAGTATGAATTTATTAATGGATGTATCATTAATCTTAAAAACACTAATATTGCTTATACAAAGCCACATATATTAAAAGTTAATGGTAATGACTATTTATTATTTGATGAGTGTGATGACATTTTTATAAATGGTTATAACAAAAAAATAAAATTTAAAGATTTAGAAAAATATTTAAAATCAGGTTTATTGTAATTTATAGAAAAAATGATAAAATAGTTTATCAAAAAGGAGGAATGATTAATGAACGAAACAAATAAAATTGCAGGGATATATGTTAGAGTGAGCACAGAAGAACAAAGTCGTGAGGGTTTTAGTTTAAAAGAACAAGAAGAAAGATTAAAAGAGTTTTGTCAGTTTAAAAGATATTCTATCTATAAAGTTTATAAAGATGCAGGGATAAGCGCCAAAAATGATAAGAGACCAGCTTATCAAGAAATGATGAATGATGTTAGAAATAAAAATATAAATGTTATTGTTGCTTTTAAATTAGATAGATTAACTAGAAGTGTTTATGATATTGAAAAATTAATGAAAATAGTAAATGATAATGAATGCGATATAGACTGTATGGCAGATGAATCAAATACTACTACTTCAAATGGTAGAATGGTAATGAGAATAATGACTAGTGTATCACAAAATGAAATAGAAAAATGTAGTGAGAGAACTAAATTTGGAATGGCTGGGGCAATTCGTTCTGGGCACATCCCAAATCAGCCACCTTTAGGTTTTAAAAGAGTAAATAAAAAGTTAATTCCAGATCCATTAACTAAAGACATAATTATAAGAATATTTGATTTATATTTAGAAGGTAAAAGTTATCAAACTATTGCTAATATATATAATGATGAACAAGTTTTAGGTAAAACTAACTGGAGAGATTCAACAATAAATCATATTATGACAAATGAACTTTATAAAGGTGATTATGTTCATGGTAAAAGGACGAAACATCCAACTTATTATGAAAATGTTGTAGAACCTTTAGTATCTAAACAAAAGTGGGATGATTGTCAGTACCAAAAACTTAGAAATGCTAGGCACTATGAAAGAACTGCTACATATTTATTTACTAATAAATTAAAATGCTCTTCTTGTGGTAGATTTTTAGGTGGATGTGCAACAACTAAGCCTAATGGTAAAAAATACTATTATTACAAATGTGAACATTGTAAGATTACTTATAAAGAAAAAGAAATAGAACAAGAATTAATGGCTTGTATACTTGAACTAATTAAAACAGATATGATGATAAATGATTACTATACACCATTTATTAAATCAAAATTAGATAATAAAGATATTAATTACGAGAAAGAATTAAAAGAACTAGATAAACAACTAGACAGAATAAAATCAGTTTATATTAAAGGCATCATGAAAATAGATGATTTCGAACAGGAAATTAAACAAATAGACTTTAAAAAACAGAAATTAAATAAGGAGTGGCAAGATCAAAAACAATATGAAAATTTAAACTTCACTATTGATGATTTATTAATACTAGAAGATAAATATAATCTTGATACTTTCATTAATCCAAGAGAATTTATGAATAGAATAATAAACTATCAAAATAAATCACGAGAAGATAGACAAAAAATGATTTCTACTTATATTGATAATTTAGAAATTAGTAAAAATCACAATAAATTAAAGATTGAACATTATCATTTTAGGAAAAGTTTCTTAACTGATTTATTAACTTTTAATGAAGAATATAATTTGCCTTTAAATTATTCATTGTTTGAAGATGAATATGGAATTCCTATCCCACAGAATAATGAAGTTAAAACTAAAGAAGAATCAAGAAATTATTTTAATAAATTAAATAGTATTTTAGGTAATGAATATAAATTAAATTATTATGAAATAGATACTGATGATGACTTAACTAACCTAAAAATATCTAGTGAAATAGAAGTTGAAAAGATAATTAGATTAATTACTTTAAAGATTGAAAAATTTGATAATGGTAATTTAAAATTAGGAGTTATCACAGTAGATTTAAGTGATATAAAAGATAGCAAAAATAATCAAATATTTAAAGAATTATTAGGAAAAATAAAAGATGCTTTTAAAGAGGATGAATTTGTCTAATCATCCTACTAAATTTATCAAAAATATAAAAATAGGATGAAAATTAAAGATATAAAATGCTTTAATTATAAGAGTTAAACAATTATCCATCCTTAATATCAACCTACAAAGTAGGATGAATTTTGCAAGTGCAAAATCAGATTTGTGTATATGCAATTTCTTATGGAATAAGGGTTAAATTGCATAAGATACACAAACTTCTTATCCTGCTTCTTTAGATATTATTAAATTTTATAATATTTTCATCCTATTTAATTATTTTGAAATTACCTAACTAGGTAGATTATATTTTTAAAAGATAGTATAATTATATTAAATAAAGGAGATGATATTGTGCTAGAAAATAATTATTTTGAACTTTTAGAAGATATTAAATCTACTTTAATAACTACTAGAAATAAGGTTATAGAAAACGCTAATAAAGATTTGATTATTATGTATTATAATATTGGTTTAAAATTGATAGAAAATAATAAATGGGGTTCTTCATTTATAGATACTTTATCAAAGGATTTAAAAATTGAATTTCCAAATATTAAAGGAATGTCTGCTAGAAATCTAAGATATATGCAAAAGTTTGCTAAAGAATATAATAGAGACGAATTTTTGCAAGAAGTCCTTGCAAAATTGTCTTGGAATCATAATCAAATATTATTAGATAAAATAAAAGATAAAAACGAGAGAAATTGGTATGCAACTAAATGTATTGAAAATGGTTGGTCTACTACTGTATTATCTCATCAAATATCATTAAAATTATACGACAGACAAGCATTACTTGAAAATAAAACAGAAAATTATAGTAAAACATTACCTAGTTCTATAAGTGATCAAGCAAGAGAAATGTTAAAAGATCCATACATATTTGATTTTTTAACTGAGAAAGAAGATATGAAAGAATTAGAAATAGAAAAAGAACTAACTTCTAATATTACAAAATTACTGCTAGAATTAGGAAATGGATTTGCTTTTATAGGAAGACAATATCATTTAGAAATAGGAAATAAGGATTATTATTTAGATTTATTATTTTATAATTTGAAAGTTAAAAGTTATGTTGTTGTTGAACTTAAGACTACAGAGTTTAAACCAGAATATGCAGGACAATTAAACTTTTATTTATCTGCAGTTGATGAATATGTAAAAGATGAAAATGATAATCCAACTTTTGGTATATTATTGTGTAAAGAAAAAGATAAGATTACAGCAGAACTCTCACTTAAAGATATTAATAAGCCAATTGGTGTAAGTGAATATAAATTATTGTCTGATTTACCAGAATATTTAAAAAGTACTTTACCAAGTATTAGCGATATAGAAAAAAGATTGGAAAAGTTTGATTATGAAGAATAATTATTAAATAAATATTTTATAATTAGTTATATAAATAGTAATTTGTAAGGAGGAAACTATATATGAATAAAACTGCATGGATTTTTTCATATAAACTTAAAAAAGGTGTAAATGAAGAAGAGTTTGTTAAATTAACGCAAAAATTACATGACGAAATTATTTCTAAAGCGAAAGGGTTTATCTCTTGGGAACATTACTTACAAGGAGATATATGGACTGATTTTGTTCTTTGGGAGACAGAAGAAGATGCAAATCGAGCAACAACAATAGGTAAAGGTAAAGAAGTAACTAATAATTTTTACGCTTGCATTCAAATGAAAACTTGTAGAGCTTTAATTTCTAGATTAGTAAAAAAATATTAAGTTAATAAATTACAATTTGCTGAAATGTTAAAACTCTTTGACAAACTTCCAAAAAACTTTGGTAGATATGTTAAATGTTAATAGTATATAATTTTTGTGAAAGGAGAAAATGAAATGAATTTAGGCAATAAAATCTTACAATTAAGAAAGAAAAATGGACTTTCACAGGAGCAACTAGGGGAAAAAGTAGAAGTTACAAGACAAACTATTTCTAACTGGGAATTAGGAGAAACAGCACCTAACCCAGAACAATTAAAAAAATTATCAAAAGCATTTAATGTTAGCATTGATGAAATTTTGGATAATGAGTCAAAGGAGTTTTTAATGAACAAAATAAGTAATACAGAACGATTAGCAGGAATGATAATTAAAATATTAAAAGTAATAGGAATTATATTTATTGGCTATATTATATTTATGATAGTCGCAGTAATAGGGATAGGAATATATACATTATCTCCAGGAAATTCTAATGTGGAAGGTAGTGCTACTACGATATGTTCTATTGATAATAAAAAGTATCAAATAGAATTTGGTACAAATAATTATTTTAAATGTGATAATTGTTCTAAAGAAATGTCAGATGAAATAAAGAAAATTGTAGATTTTAATAATATTGATAGCTCGATGACGAATGTCGAAAATTATTTTAAATCAAAAAATGGAAGTTGTGAATAAATTACAATTTGAAAGTGAGATGAGAAATTATGAATAGTGAAATCCAAACTGTTATTGAAAAGTTTAAAGAAGTAAG
>CAJTUR010000037.1 GCA_910579535.1 uncultured Bacilli bacterium | reverse complement strand
GTACTAAATCGCTATTACTCTATTCTTTTTATCTTTTTTACTATATCAAACCAAACTTAAAAAAAAAGTCGAAAAAAGAAGAAAAGTCATATTATTTCTTATAAATTTTCAAATGAAAAAAGGACATAAAAAAAACTAGAATCCTAGTTTTTAAAAACCATGGCCGCCACCGCCACCGCCTCCGAATCCTCCTCCAGAAGAGAAGCCTCCTCCAAATCCAGATCCTGAAGAGCTTTTAGATTGAACACGCGCCGCTGTAATAGCAGTAGTATTAACATTCATCGTGGTATGTACAATATCATTAATAGAACGAAACATATAAAAATCATAATACGACATGGAAAGCTCTCCCAAATGACCATCAGAATTCAATTCTTGCATTTTAACATTCATAACTTTAGAAACTTTCTGTGCAATACCAAACACAGTCGCATAGACCATATACCTCTCCCATAAAATAAATTCTGGTAATTCCTTAGTATCAAACGTTCCAAAATCTTCTAAAAACTTTTTAAAAGCTTTCCATTTTCGATAATGTTCAATTCCTTTTTTTGTTTTTTTAGTAAATACAAGAGTATAAACAAAAAAGACAAAACCACAAAATAAACTAATAAAAGGATAAACAGAAACAACTACATTTGAAAACGAAAAAATAATAATTAAAATACTCAAAAACAAAAAAACGGTTCCTATTATTTTAGGTGCAAGAGAATCTTCAAAAAAACCTTCACGTTTGCCATCAGCTTTTACTTTATTTTTCCAAGTGGTATAACTTAAGCAAAACGCATCCATTGTTTTTTCTCCTTTAGCATAAGCTTGTAGTTCAATCGTTGTAAAAGTGTTTTGATTCCCCACTTTATTAAATAAAAAATCCACTAAATATTTTTCTGTATCGTTTAAGTGAGTGTTTTCTCCAATCAAAGTAAAAACATAATCCTTGTTCTTTTTTTGACTTTCCATAGCTTCAAACTTAATCACTTTTTTATAAATTAAATTTAAAATAGAAGCACTAAGTGCATTAGGAGTAACTGATTTATTCATTAAATAATCCACGACTTCTACATTATAGTCATCAATAAATTCACGATTATAAGAAAGAGTAAAAAGACTCTTATATTCCTTATCGTATTTCAAAAAAACATAAATCCAAACTAAAATGAGAAGAACAACATATAGTAGACTCGAAAACTTAACAAAATGATGGACAAATTTTATATGAGCTCGAAAACGGTTGGCTTCCTCCGCTCTTTCCATTTCTACTTTAATAATTTCATCAAAAGCTTTTTGATGACTTTTTTTAACAACTTGTGAAGAATCAAGCACTGAAGAGCTAAAAGTAGCTCTTAAATCCACCGCACTTTTTTTATCGAGTGAATCAATAGAGGCGACAATCGTTTGATGCCCTTCTTTTTGAACTTCTCCAGCAACATCACCATGAGCCCATACTCTGAATAAGTCACTTGTATCTTCATAAGGCAAAGCAACCTTAATTTTTAAATCATGAATGGGATCCAAAAAGCCATCTCCTATAAATGTCCAATAAAGTTCTGAGACATCCTCATGCATCACAATAGCATCTTTTACTTTATAGGTTAAACGAAACGCAACGCTTTCTTTGTTAGAAGCATAATACATTTTATAACTGTAACCATTATTTTCATCTAGGCTCCTTTTTTCATAACGATGAGACGTACTAGAATAATTTTTTAAAACATCAAAATCGGTATCATTAAGTGTATTAAAAGTAACAGAAGAAACCTTTTTAGCAGCCACTTCAATTTCTTCAATATCACTAGCATTGTATAATATATTATTAGAAAAATCATCACCATTTAAACGTGGATTTTTATAAACCAAATCTCTAATATAACCATTAAACTTTCCATCTAAAACAATGAGTTCTTTAACCAAAAGATCGCCATCACTTAAAATCGTCGCATCCACATAAAAATGTTCAATTTCATAATCCACTTGACTTGCTTTACAAATACAAGGTATCCATAAAACAAAACTAACAATAAGTATCCATATTTTTTTCATAATTCACTCCTTAAAAAGAAAATTTTAAGCCGGAGCTTAAAATTTAACTTGAACATTTTCTCTTTCTTTTTCTTGAGCTTGAAAGAAAGCTTCCCTTTTAAAGTTAAATAAAGATGCAATAATATTAGTAGGAATAACTTCAATTTTATTATTATAAGTTAAAACCGTATCATTATAAAACTGACGACTACTAGCAATTTTTTCTTCTGTTTGTCTAAGTTCTGTTTGCAACTCCATAAAATTTGTATTAGCTTTTAATTCAGGATAACTTTCCGTTAAAGCAAATAACTTCGTTATAGCTTTTGTTAATTCTCCATCCGCTTCCATTTCAGCATCTGGTGTTGTAGCGCTTAAAAATGTATTCCTAGCTTTTATCACATTTTCCAACGTTTCACTTTCATGTTTTGCATACCCTTTAACTGTTTCAACTAAATTCGGGATCAAATCAAATCTTCTTTTTAATTGAACATCAATTTGTGCCCATTGATCTCTTACACGATTTCTTAAAACAACTAAACCATTATAACTCGTAATAACAAAAAGAATAATAATGACAAGGATTCCAAGAACAACCCATAACCCTATTGGCATAATAATGACCTCCTTCTTATAATTATAATAACATAACTTCTAAAAATGCACAATTCCACATAAAATAAAAGTGGTGAAAAATATGAATTTCTTTACAGGTTTTTTAATTGGAATCGTAAGCCTTATCCCAGGCATCAGTGGGGGCACAATCCTAGTTTTAATGAAAAAATTTAATTATCTAACTGAAATTATTACTAATTTTAAAGACAAAAAAAACAAAATGATTCTATTTACAGTCATTCTAGGAATTTTCCTTGGAGCCATCACTTTTTCTAGAATCATTGAATTATTATTCTATTTTATTCCTAATGAAACCCTTATTTTTTTTAGTGGCCTCGTTTTATTTCAAGTCCCTTATTTAATTAAAGAAAATAAAATCAAACTTCAAAAAAATTTTTTCCTCCTTGGTTTAATCATTATTTTCGCTTTAAACTTCATTCCTGTAGAATCAACAAAAGTCATTACAGAATTCCCAAAAATAAATCTCATTTTTTTAATTCTTTTTATGTTCAGTGGAACCATAGATGGCTTCTTTACAATTATTCCTGGAATTTCTGGCTCTTTAATCATGATGATTTTAGGCCCCTATTATTTATATAAATCCTTTTTAGCCCATTTAAGTATTAAAACTTTTTACTTCATTCTCCCGTTATTTTTCTATTTTATCGGAGACCTTCTAGGCTTCTATTTTGGAAGCAAAGTCTCCCATCACTTCTTAAAAAAAGCCCCCAATGCCTTTATGAATCTCATATTAGGAATGGTCATAGGAAGCATTATAGTTTTAATTCCGACTCCAATATTAAAAACCCTTCCTCTATTAAAATACAGCTTAGCTTTAACACTTAGCTACCTAAGCATTTATTTGATAAACAAAATAAGTTAATCTAAGCTTTTTTTAATAATGATAATTGGACGAATTCCTTTATAAGAGGTAGCTAAATCCCGACCATTTTCCTTTTTTATATAACTTTTTCCACCATCAATATTTTCGCTCCCATCAGGTTTATAAAAAGGTTCTGTCTCTCCTTCAACATACCAAATAAGTTGTTCTCCACCCACATTTTTTATAACACCAGCTTCATTAATTAAAGGTATACGTATAAAACGTTGTTCATAGACATAAGGACTTCCAGAATAATCACTTAATCCATCTTCAAAATCCATAGCTTGTAAATACCCAACACTTTCCGCTTTCTTTAAAGTTGAATTATCACTATACCAAGAATTTAACACATCTTGTACGACACTATTCCCATAATTATAAAAACGATAATTTGTAGAACTTCCATAACCACAATAAGAAGTTCGAGCTGAAGAAATCGTATCATCAAAATTCAAACACATCTGAATATTACCAGCAAATAATAAAGAACTTTCTAAAACGTCACGATAAAATTCTTTTTCTAAATCTGAAAGTGTTGTTTTAGCACCTATTATTTGTGAAAAAGCTCGCTCAATTTCATCTAAAGTTAATATACGATTCAAAATAACTTTAACCGATTCTTCTGTATCTTCTATCACTTGCCACTTATCATAAGCATAGCTAATTTCTTCTCCTATGCTATAACTACGATTCTCAATAAAAATAGGATTAAATTCGGCTAAACCATCTAAATATTCTTGTGTCTCCCTTTTTACATCATTAAGTAAAATACGGTTTTCAGAATATTCCATAGCAATAGATAATAAAAGAGCCAAAAAAACTAAAAAGAAAGAATAAATTAAAGAAATCGCAATAAAACCATCTTTTTTCTTCATAAGCCACCTCGTTTATTCTTACTTCTATTATATATTAATATCGTAGGAGTTACAAGAATTATCTAATTTTGAATTTTAAGCATTTGATTCAAAAACTGTTTACTTTGTAAATAAAGCCCTGTATATTTCTCATAATAACGATTGAGAAAAAAATTAATCTCTCTAGCCACTTCCTCACTAATACTAATTTTAGTAATGGATAAAAGATCAACATAATAATACATACGAATGAGTTTGATTGTTTTTTGACTAACAATGATTTGACTACGATAACACTTTTTACAAACGTACCCTCCACTATCCGCATCAAGAGTAACAATATTATTTTTACTTCCACACAAAACACAACCTTCTAAATAAAGTTGGACACCTAAAAAATCCAAATACTTAATTTCTAAAATATTCGTTAAAATTAAAGGGTTCATTCCTTGTTCCATTTTATTTAAAACTTGAATAAATAAATTATAAACCAAGGGTTCCATGGAATGCTTATACACTTGAGTACTTAATTCACTAAGATAACTAAGATAACTAATTGTAAGAAGATCACTTTTAATATTTTTAAAAGAATCAATTAAGTCCACTTCCTTAAGAATAGATAATTTATCTTCTTTATAATAAAGATAAAAAAAACCATAAGTAAATTTCATGGTAAAAGGACGCAAACGGCTTTTCATCGATTTTACACCCTTCCCCATTACACTTATGATTCCTAATTCTTGAGTAAAAATTTGCATAACTTTTGACGTCTCTCCATAAGGCGTCTCATTAACAATTATACCTTCAATCTTCTTGATCACTGTCTTCACACTTCACTCTCACATAAGCTAAATAATCTTCAACTTTTCCTGTTTCTTTAAAAACCTTCCATAACTCTTTTTTATTCATAAATCTTGCCTCATTTCTTATTTCTAAATATATAATGAGCAAGTTTTAAAATTTTTATTCAAACTCATTAAAACCCAGTTCTTGAAGGACCCTTTCTTTTTCCCTCCATTTTTTTATCGTTTTAACATAAAGTTCCAAATAAACCTTTTTCCCTAATAAGTTCTCAATGTCTTTTCGAGCTTCAATCCCAACGTTTTTAAGACGCTCTCCTTTTTTACCAATCACAATTTTTTTAATTGAATCGCGATCAACAATAATATCGACCATTACATTAACGATCGTTTCAAGTTCTTCAAATTTTGTTGTTAGACAAGTGACACTATGAGGCACTTCTTCAATAGTAGAATTAAGAATCTTCTCTCTTACAAATTCGCTAATCATAAAAGAAACACTACTACTTGTATAAAGTTCCTCATCAAAATATTTTACATCATCTCTTAAATATTTTTTAATCACTTTCACTAAAACTTTTAAATTATCTTTTTTTAATCCACTAACAGGCACAATATCCGCAAAAGGAAACAAATCTTTATACTCATCAATAACTTTTATTAAAGCTTGATCTTCAATTTTATCAATTTTATTTAAAATTAAAAGGACAGGCGACGTAGTATTCTTAAGCGCATTTAAAATACTTTGATCGGTAGGTCCAAAAGAAGAAGAGGCATCAACGACAAATAAAACCGCATCCACTTCTTGCATCAAAGAATAACTTTGCTTATTTAAAATTTTTCCTAATTTACTTTTTGGCTTATGAATACCTGGTGTATCCACAAAAACAATTTGAAGCCCTTCTTCGTTATAAATACCTTGAATAATATTTCTAGTCGTCCCAGCTTTATCGGAAATAATCGCCACATGTTCATCAATTAACGCATTTAAAAGGGTTGATTTACCAACATTCGGTCTTCCAATCAAACTAACAAATCCACTTCGCATAAAACACCTCTCTATCTTCCTAAAAATGTCACAAAATAGGGTTCAAAGACCATTAAACAAATAATAAAGGCCACAATAGACATGACAAAACTAGCCGCACTCCCACAATCCTTAGCTATTTTAGCAAGACGGTTATACTCTAATGTTACCAAATCCACATTGGCTTCAATCGCCGTATTTAAAAGTTCCAAACTTAAAATAGAACCTAAAGCAATAAATAAAATGGCCCATTCACTTAATTTAATTTTAAAACAAAGACCCAAAATAATAGTAAAAATAGATAGAAGACCATGAAGCCATAAACTTTGCTCATAACGATAAGCATAATAAAGACCATCTAAAGAACATTTTATACTTCTAAAAATACGCTTAATTCCCTTTTCTTTAAGCTTCTCTCTTGATATCTGCTGCATTTAAAATTACCTCCTGTTTTGAAAACATTTCCTTTTCCTCTTTTTCAGTTTGATGATCATACCCCAGTAAATGTAAAAGACCATGAACCACTAAAAACGATAACTCTCTTTTCTCCGAGTGACCATACTCTAAAGCTTGCTCTTTCATTCTAGGAATACAAATATAAATGTCTCCTAAAAAACGAAAGTCATAAGAAACATCTGAGGAGTCTTCAAAAGCAAAAGAAATCACATCTGTTACTCTATCTAATCCTCGGTATTCACGATTTATGTCTTGAATCTTTTCTTCATCAACAAAAATAATTGAAAACACCGCATCCAAAACGTTTTCCATTTCTAAAGTAAGAGCAATAACTTTATTTAAATAACCATAATCCTGATCGTAACCATAAAGATTTTCTATTTCTATAGCCAATTAAACCACCTTAAACCTATCAACTGTGCAAAATAAATTGCAAAAAGAAGAAATAAAATCACACAAAGTACATTATAAAAAAGATCACTTTGTAAAAAACGAGGTAAATGTTTTTTAATCGCACTTAAACCAATAAAGAGCATAAAACCAACCACACTTCCTACTACATTTAGTAATACATCATCAATATCTAAAGATCTTCCAATTTGAAGTTGTACCAGTTCTACTGTCAAACTCGTAATACAACTAATGAATAAAATGTGAGAAACCTTAGTTGCTTTAACATAACTTGAAACAAAATAACCAAAAGGAACAAAAATTAAAATATTTCCCACAACATTAAACATAAACAATTTACTTCCGATTTTATAACGAAAAATTTCAGTAAAAGGCACCAAATTAAGTCCACTCGTGGTATTCATTTCTGTGCTCGTTAAAAGTTGGAATAGAAGTAAAGCATAAACAACAAAAATTAAATTCCAAAACTCTTTATAAAACACAAACTTTTCATGATTAATACGTATATATGAAACACGTATTGCAATAAGGACAACCAAAAAGATAACCAACATCGGCCAAACGTTTTTTATAGCATCACTAAGAGTATCTACAATCATAACTATCCCTCTTCTTCTGTTACGAAATACTCCTCCCCTTTTCCAATGTTTTCTAAAACGGAATAAAATATTTCTACATCTATTGTACTATTATTTATACTTTTTTTCAAAACTTTTCTTGTAATAATCTTCTCATTTTCTTTTAATTTCATTTGTACATTTAAATCCGCCTTTTCTAAAGCTAAGGTTACCCCGTCTTCAAGTGTCAATTCACGTTCATGAGTTAAAACTTCATATTCAGTCATTTTAATAAATGAAAAATCAAAAAAACGAAACCATTCTTTTTCTTCTGTTACATAATTTTGAAGACGACTTTTAAATATTTTATAATTGCCACTTTTCATCCCCACACCTAAGTTGTATCTTTTTTTACCCGTCTTTTCTTTTTCTTGATAATGAATAGGTAAACTAACACTCGTTTGATACCAAACTTCAGCTAAAACCTCTCCTTCTGCACAAACATTATTCTTCACTTCTTCATTAAATTTAATTTCTCCACTAATTAAAACGTCGCCTGCCTCTACATATTTTCCTTTTTGAACCAAAGCCTCTCCATGACTCACCTTTACTTGATCCACCATCCCACTTTTAGAAGCAACAATATGGCAAAATCCCTTAGGTTCAATAGGTTGATTAATAATTCTTTCTTCGACACGCACAATATACTTCATGCCAACGCTTTCTATTTCTAACCATTCCAACTGATCTTTGTATTGATTTAAAACATCTTTTTTAATCGCATTCAACGCTTCATAATTCTTTCTTAAACTAAAACTTTTAATTCCTTTTTCTTCTAATTCTTTAGCCACTAAATTACGGATTTCTTTATTTTCATGAATAACATTGACACTCACCACCACTTGACTAAAAAAGTTAACCAACAGTAAAAAGAAAAGAACACTAAGAACCTTTAAAGGCGTTAAGACACGTTTTAAATGAAAAAGACCACTATCATCAATATAATAAAATTTAGAAGTAACAATCGTTTTCTTGACTTTTTTAAAATCCTGAACATCAATCTTTAAATACAAATAAGCATCTCGTTCTTGAACATCGTAGACGTTAATTCTATTTTTATAAAATTTCATTAAAACTTTGTTTTTATTTACCACTTTCGTTCGAATATAGATATAGTGTTTCATCGGACAAACCCCACAGTTAAAACGTCTCCTTCAATTAAAATTTCTTTTTTTTCTAAAGCTTTTACAACAAAATGATTTCCACTCAAATTTAAAGAAAACGAAGGCATTTGTAAGATAATCTCTTCACTAGTTAATTTCACAATATCAATATAACCAAAAACGTGTATACAATTTTTATAAAAATCCACGTAATAATCATTATCAATCAAAAAATTTTTCATGGTTTTATAGAGATGCATAGAATCACCTATATAACTATATGTTTTAGCAAAAGAAAAAACATCTAAAATTAGATGTTTGAAAGTTTCATTTTTACTTTTTTTGAAACTTCACTCATATCAACTTGTGAAACAATAGGTTGTAAAGCCTTCATAATGGCTCCCATGTCTTTCATTCCTGAAGGTTGAATTTCATTAAAAACTTCCTCTATTTTTTGATCAAGTTCTTCTTCACTTAAAGCTTCAGGTAAATACTGATTTAAAATTTCAATTTCTTGATTTAAGAGTTCAATTTCTTCTTTTTTATCAAATTTTTCAAATTCGCCAATAGAATCTCGACGCATTTTTATTTGCTTTTTAATAACAGCAAAAACTTCCTCATCCGTTAAATCTTCTTTTTTGTTAATTTTCTCTAATTGTAGAGCACTTTTTACCATTCTAAGAACAGACAAAACTAATTTTTCTTGATTTTTCATAGCGGATTTTAAATCTTCTTCAATTTGATTAAACACGATTATCACCTTTTAATAACTTCTATGCTTTCTAGCATTTCTAATCATTTCTTTTTTAGCTTCTCTTCTTTTTACTCCAGGTTTTTCATAATGTTTCTTTTTCTTAAGTTCAGAAGGGACACCACTTCTCGCTACTTTTACTTTCCATGTTTTCATAGCCTTTTCTAAGTTACCATTAACCTCAACTTTTGTCATACAATCCCTCCTTTCACAAAACTACCTAAATTATAGCACTAAAATGAAAGTTTATCAATAAATTGCCGACATTTTTTAACAAATTATAACTCGACTTTATAACGATAAATTTCTTCTCCTTCAAACATAAAAGTTTTTTCTAACGTTCCTCCATTTTTTAAAATCGTTTGATGAGAAGGCTTATTTTCTTTTTCAACAGATAAATAAATTTCTTTATAACCACTTTTTTTAGCATGAAGAAGTAATAATCTCAACATTTCTGTTGCATACCCTTTTCTTCTTTCACTTGGCCTTACACTATAACCACTGTTTCCAAATGGTTTTAAAAAATCATTTAATTCATGACGAAAATCAATAATACCGATAATTTTCTCATCACTTTTTCGAACAGCAAAAAAGGTATCTGTAACCACCCAATTAGAATCAACTGTATCTAAGTTTTTATTACGAGTAATTCTACTAAGCCATTCTTCATAAGTATCCATTTTATCAAACATTTCACTTCCATTAATCACATACTCATGAAAATCAAAATGTTCTTTTCGATACTCTAAAGCCTTATCTTTTAAAGCTAATGTTGGTACTACTAATTTTATATCCATTTAAATCCTCCTTATTTTCTCTCAAAAATAGAAAGTATATCTTCACCATATTTATTCACTTTGAACGTTCCAAAACCTTCAACCTTTAAAGGTTATCTAAGCTTTAGTTCTTTTAATAATTTTATCATCAAACAATATAAGGTCTCCAAATGGCTTTAAACTTGGAGTTCCATCTTTCTTTACTGTAGCTACATAATTTACTTGCGTTTTTACTTTTAAAAATTCAAAAGTTTCTTTCATTTATTATCACGTATAATCAATCTTAATAGAAATATTAATCTATTTGATTGATCCCTTTCT
>CAJTUR010000036.1 GCA_910579535.1 uncultured Bacilli bacterium | reverse complement strand
ACTAGATTTTGTCTAGCTTAGAAAGTGCTTGTTTTATAAAACTGTCAAAGTAGGGAGATGCTATTAAAAAAGACTTAATTCGTGATTTAAAGTTAAAATAACATTTTTTTCTTTATTATTTTAGTGTATAATGATACTAACTTAAGAGGTTGAATGTTTTAGGTCTAAAGGAGATTCTTATGCAAATTGACGTGGAAGGAATTTTAATCGATGTGGTTATTATTCGAAAAAAGAATAAAAACATTTATTTAAGATTTAATGAAGATGGAAAGCTATACATAACTTGTCCAACTTATGTTAAAGAAATAGAAATTTTGAAGCTTATTGAAAAGAATAGAAAAAAGATTGAAAAAATGTATTTAAGTTTTTCTAAACGTCAAGAAAATAATTTATTTTTTAATTATCTTGGAAAAGAATATACGATTCTTTATGACGATACTATTAAGAGTTGTCGTTTTGAAGGCGAGATTATTCTTACTAAAAATGAAAAGATGCTTAACCAATTTTTTTTACAAGAAGTCAAAAGAGTTTTTACTGAAGAAATGAATCGTTTGTTGCCTTTTTTTAAAAATATTCCTGAATTTCAGCTAAAATTTCGTTCTATGAAGACAAGATGGGGAGTAAATAATCGAGGAAGTAGTACGATTACTTTAAATACTGAACTTTTAAAAAAGGAAATCGATTTGTTGGATTATGTTATTATTCATGAATTGTGTCACTTTTATGAAGCTAATCATAGCGCTCGCTTTTGGAAGCATGTAGAACGGTATTATCCAGACTATAAAATGGCTAGAAAGAGGTTAAGAGAAGAATGAAAATTGAATCTTTAGGGAATAAAAAAGTTAAGGAATGGGCGAAGTTAAAGTTAAAAAAGTATCGAGATCAAGAAGGTTTATTTTTAATCGAAGGGGATCATTTATTAAAAGAAGCTTTAGAAAAAGAATGTGTTAAAGAAATTCTAGCAAGTGATAGCCAATTTAAAGTAGAAGGTTTACCTTTTTATGAAGTGAGTGAAGCTATTTTAAAAAAAATTTCGAGTCAAGAAAGTGGGACAACCGTTTTAGCGGTTTGTTTTCAGTTAAAATCAAGAGCAATTTTAGGAAATGTTTGTCTTTTGGATTGTATTCAGGATCCAGGTAATCTAGGCACTATTTTACGTAGTTGTGTGGCTTTTGGTATTGACACACTAATTAGTAGTATGGATACAGTTGATTTTTATAATGAAAAGGTTCTTAGAGCAAGTGAAGGAAGTCTTTTTCATTTAAATTTAATGAAAAAAGATTTAAAAGTTGTCATTCAAGACTTAAAAGAAAAAGGGTATACTCTTTATGCTACAAATGTTCATAAGGGGAGAACTATAAAAGAAATGACTCTAAAGCATAAGTATGCTATAATAATGGGGAATGAAGGTCAAGGTGTCAATGAAGCGTTACAAGATTTAGCTGATTATCTTCTTTATATTCCAATGAGTGAAGGGGTAGAAAGCTTAAATGTTGGTGTGGCAACCAGTATTGTTTTGTACGAATTTTTTATGAGTGGAGGGAACGGATGAGAAAAATAGAGTATTTAAGTTATGAAATAATAGAAACGGTTATGAAAGATAATGAGCGAATTTGTTTGTATTGGTAAAATAGTCAATACTCATGGCATTAAAGGGGAAGTAAGAGTATTATCTGATTTTGAAAAAAAAGAATTGGTGTTTAAAAAAGAAATGACCTTTTATGTTGGAGAACTGAAAAAAGAATTTAAAGTTGTTGGTTATCGTCATCATAAAATGTTTGATATGGTCATTTTTGATGGCGTTCATTCTATTAATGATGTATTAGAATACAAAGGAAAAAAAGTGTATGTAAAACGAGAGGATTTAAAACTTTTAAAAGACGATTACCTGTATGAAGATTTAATTGGTTTTACTGTCTACGATGAAGATAAAGAAATTGGAAATGTGTCAGAAGTTTGGGATTCTAAAGGCAATGTTTTGCTTCAGATAAAATATGAAAAGTATTATTATATTCCTTTAAAGTCAGAGTATATAAAAAAAATTGATTTAGAAAATCACAAAATTATAACTTCAAAAGGAAGTGAACTTATTTTATGAAAATTGATATTTTAACCTTATTTCCTTCTATGTTTGATGGCTTTTTAAATGAATCGATTATTAAAAGGGCACGGGATAAAAAATTGGTGGAGATTCAAGTAATTAATTTTAGAGATTTTTCAAAACTTTCTAATCATCAAGTTGATGATACGCCTTATGGAGGCGGTGGAGGAATGGTTCTTCGATGTGAGCCTTTGGTTTCAGCCATTGAAAGTCTTCGAACCCCTCAAAGTAAGGTTATTTTAATGTGTCCACAAGGAAAAAGTTTTAAAGAAACACATGCAAAGACCCTTTCTTTGGAAAAACATCTTATTTTAGTCTGTGGGCATTATGAAGGGTTTGATGAACGTATTCGAGAGTTTGTGGATGAAGAAGTATCAATTGGAGATTATGTTTTAACTGGTGGAGAACTTCCAGCGATGGTGGTAACGGATGCCATTACACGTTTACTTCCTGGAGTGATAAAAAAAGAATCGTGGGAACAAGAGTCTTTTCAAGAAAATTTGCTTGACTATCCTACTTATACGAAACCTAGTGATTTTCGAGGATTAAAGGTACCAGAAGTCTTATTGAGCGGTGATCATGCAAAAATAAAGGAATGGCGTTATCAAGAGCAAGTTAAAAAAACAAAAGAAAAAAGAAACGATCTTTTAAAGTAAGGGTGAGTGTTTTGAAAAGTTATGTTGTTAAAAAGAAAAATAAAAATAAGAAAATTAGTAAGTTTAAAATAAAAACAGAAGGGTATGAATTTAAGCCAAATATACGTAAGGAGTGTTTAATAAAAATAGATTCGCTGACCGTTTATAATCTTGAAATGATTGAACGCCTTTTAGAAAAAAAGATAGAAATTTCTTTTCGAAAGCTGACTAAACTTGTTTTTGATAAAGTGAATGATGAAGAAGGGAATCAAGGTGGAATTTGCATTGCCTTAAATGAGCTTACGAAAATGAAAAGCATGATTATTAACGAATTTAAAGCGTTTATTAAAAAATCCGATTATGATAAGTATATGAAACGTTTAAAACTTTTTGAAAAAGAATTAAAAAATAAATTGATTTTTTTAGAAGAAAAAGTAAAGTTAAAAGAAGAGGAAGAAGTTAAACATAGATAAATACTAGACAAATGGTTAAAAATGTGGTATTGTAGGGCTAATAATTTATTTGTGGTTGTATTTTGAAAGGGGTTTTGAATATGAATTCTGATAAAGTCTTGGTTAGAGAAAATGTTGAAACTTTGCATTTAAGTCATTCGATTTACTTAAAAGTAAAGAGAATATTTGATGTGATGATAGGACTTTTTGGAATAGTAATGGTTTTGCCACTTGCTTTTATCATAAAAGCAATCTCTATTTACAATAGAGATTATAATAGTATATTTTTTAAACAACAAAGAATAGGAAAAGATGGAAAATTGTTTTGGATGTATAAATTTAGAACAATGGTTCCTAATGCGGATGAAATGCTTGAAAATTTGATGAAAAATGACGCGACTTTTAGAGAGGAATATACCGTTAATAAAAAGGTAAAGAACGATCCGAGAGTGACTAAAGCTGGAAAGTTTTTACGTAAGACTTCTTTAGATGAAATACCTCAATTTATTAATGTCTTTTTAGGACAAATGAGTTTAGTAGGAAATCGACCTTATTTACCCCGTGAGAAAGAAGATATAGGGGTTTATTTTAATCAAATTGTTAAAACTAAACCTGGTATTACGGGATTGTGGCAAACGAGTGGTAGAAGTAACGTTACTTTTAATGAAAGAGTACAAATTGAGTCAAGGTATAGCTCTTTACAAAGTGCAAAGACTGATGTCAAAATTATAAAAAATACCATTGTTCAAGTGGTAAAAAAAGATGGAGCTATGTAAAAAGTGAATTAAAAAGGGTATTGAGAGCAAAAGAAAAAGACAGTATGGGATAAGATGCCTAATGCTGTCTTTTTTTTGAAAGGAGTATGACGTTTATGGAAAAGAAGAAATTGTTAGTTTTTGCAAATTATTTTTATCCAGAAGTGGCTTCTACGGCTCAAATTTTGACTGAATTATGTGATGGCTTAAAAAAAGACTATGTGATTACTGTCATTTGTTCTGTTCCTTGTTATACTGGAAAAATTGAAGAAAAATATAAAAAAGAAAAATTTTATTATGAAGCGTATAACGGGGTTAATATTCTTAGAGTTCGAGTCAAAGAATTTTCAAAAACAAGTAAAAAAAGTAGAATTTTTCATATCTTAAGCTATTTTTTTCATTCGATTGGAGCAACTTTTAAAGTTGGGAAACAAGATGTTGTTTTTGCCATTTCTCAACCACCAGTATTAGGTGGTATTCTTGGAAATATCGGGCGAATGATTACAAAAGGAAAATTTATTTATAATATTCAAGATTTTAATCCTGAACAAATTATGGCGGTCAATTATTCTAAAAATAAGTGGCTATTAAAGTTCATGATGATGTTTGATCGACACACATGTAAAAAGGCAAGTTTAGTGATTACTGTTGGAAGAGATATGCAAAAAACGTTAGAACATCGTTTTAAAAATAAAAAAATTCCTAATAATAGAGTCATTAATAATTGGACAAATGAAAGTGATATTTATCCTTTAAATAAAGATCATAAAAAAGTAATGGAATTTAAGAAAAAAAACAACTTAGAAAATAAATTTATTATTATGTATTCTGGAAATTTAGGACTTTATTATGATTTAGAAAATTTGATTCATTTGTTTTTGAATTTTAAAAATGAAAAAGAAGTTGTATTTGCTTTGGTTGGTGAGGGGGCCCTTAAGAAAAAATTAGAGGAAATTGTACGTGAAAATCACGCTGATAATATTACTTTTATACCTTATCAAGATAAAAAAGATTTGATTTATAGTTTAAATAGTGCGGATGTGCATCTTGTTACCAATGCAAAAGGGATTAAAGGTGTTTCTGTTCCTAGTAAAATCTATGGATGTATGGCAACAAATGTTCCGATTTTAGGCATATTAGAAAGGGGTACTGAAGCGTATCAAATCATTAATGATTCAAAGTGTGGTGTGGTTTGTGAAACCGGTCACTATGAAGAAATCGAAAAAAAGTTGAAAATGATTTTAAAAGAAAAAGATTCTTTTATTAAAAAGCATTTGACGGGAAGAAAGTATTTGGAAGAACATTTTACAAAAGATAAGTCTATTAAAAAGTACAGTGAAGCGATAGAAAGTGTTTTAAATGGTGATAGAAAATGAAAAGAGATTATTTTATATCCGTTGCCATGGCTACTTATAATGGCGAAAAATATATTAAAGAGCAATTGGAATCTATTTTACTACAATTAGAGAATCAAGACGAAGTAATTGTCTCTGATGATGGTTCTACTGATCACACTTTAAAAATTATTGAATCTTTAAATGACCAAAGAATTAAAATTCTTAAAGGGCCACGAAATGGAGTGAAACAAAATTTTGCTCATGCTCTTTCTTTTTGTAAAGGAAAATATATTTTTTTATCTGATCAGGATGATATTTGGTTAGAAAATAAAGTTAAGCATTTATTAACTTGTTTTGAAGAAAAAAAATGTGATTGTATTACCCATAATTGTGATGTCGTCAACTATAATCATTCTGAAGTATTGATTGAAAGTTTTTTTGATTATAGAAAGTCTAAACCTGGCATTTTATCTAATATTTATAAAAATAAGTATTTAGGTTGCTGTATGGCTTTTAAAAATGAAATGCTTAAATCTATTTTGCCTATTCCTAATTCAATCGAGATGCATGATCAATGGATTGGGCTTATATGTGAAAAGTTTGGTACCTCTATTTTTCTAGATAAAAAGCTTATTCATTATAGAAGACATGATGATAATGTTTCTCAGATGAAACATTATCCTTTGTTAAAAATGATAAAAAATAGAGTAGTCTTAATTCAACAATTTATAAAAAGAAGGTGAATTTTATGATAGAAATTTCATTTATTATTCCAGTTTATAAGAATACTGTAGAAGAAATTGATAAATGTATAGCATCTATAAAAAAGCAAAATATTGAAAAATATGAAATTATTATTGTTAATGATGGGAGTGATGATGAAAACATTGAAAATTATTTTTTGAAAAAAACTCATCAATGTGATTCTATTATTTACTTGTCGCAAAAAAATAGTGGTTCAGCTGTAGCAAGAAATAATGGTTTAGAAAAAGCAAAAGGAGAATATGTTTTTTTTGTAGATTCTGATGATCAATTGGCTGATAATTTTTATGGTTATTTTAAAAAAATTGAGAAACAAGAAACTGATATTATGATTTTTGATTATAGTAATTGGAATCAAGAAGTAGAGAATGTCATTACATTAAATCAAAAAATGAATTTTAATAATAATAAAGAACTTCTTTTTTCAAGTGTTATGTTTAATAATAGTATTTATAATGGATTTATGTTTGGAGCAATCTGGGGGAAATGTTTTAAAAGAATTTTCTTAGAAAAAAATGAATTAAAATTTAGAGATAAATTACGAAAAGCACAGGATAGAATGTTTATGCTAGAAAGTTATTTTTATGCTAAAAAAATTGAATACTTTCCTATTCAAGAGTATCGTTACCGAATTAACGATAATAGTATCTGCCGTCAAATGAATATGAATATGATTGATTATTATTATGAATTATTTATCGAAATGAGTAATTTTTGTATAAAAAATAGTATTACTATGGATTCCTTTAAATATTTGACTTATGGAATCGTTTCAGAAATGTTGCCATTAACCATTTTTCATATAGATAATAAAGAAAAATACAAGGAAAAAAAGAAATTGTATAGAAAAATTTCAATAAAATTTAAATTTGAAAAAGAATTAGAAAATTTATGTTTTAAGGATTTTAATACATTAACTCGAAAAATCAAATTTTTTCTATATAAATATCGCTTGTTTTTTATCCTTTATCTTTATTTTCATTTTAAACAAAAAAAAGAAAGAAAAAAATCTTTTAAAAAATAAAGGAGAGTTTTTATGAGAAAGATTTCGATATCTAATGTAATTTTTTATATATCTTATATTATGCTGATTTCTAATGTGATGCTTTCTAAAGTTACTTTTTTAGAACCTATATTGAATTTTATGCAACTGTTAGCACTATCTTTGATGGGAATTTTGATTGTTTTAAAAAATCAAAGGGTGAAAAAAAATACTTTTATTCAAATGGTTATTTTTACGATTATTATTATTCTATCTTACATATCTAGCTACCATAGTAGTGTGAGAGATAGTTCTTTGGTAATGATGTTATTTGTATTATTTTCAGCTAAAAGCATGGAATTTGATAGCCTGATTAAAATGGATTTTAAAATCAAGTGTATTTTATTTATAATGGAATTAATATTTTATTTTTTTGATTTGACTAGTGGAAACTCTATTCTATATAGAGAAAATACTATAAGATATACTTTAGGATTTGGTCATCCTAATATTTTAGCTATAACTCTAGTTTCGATTATATTAGAATATTTTTATTTAAAGAAGGAAAAGATAAAAAAGATTTACTTACTACCTTTAGCCATTTTTATTATTATTATAGATTTATTGACTGACAGTAGGAGTAGTTTGATACTTTTAATTTTAGTTTTTATTTTATTCTTATTTAATAATTCATTATTAAGACTAGTTTATAATAAAAAAATGAAAAAGATAGTTGTTAATAGTTTTTTTATATTTACTTTTGTGTCTTTTCTATTAGTATTTTTATATTCATCGCATACTAAGGTGGGTTTAATATTAAATAAAATTTTTTCTAATCGTCTTTATTATATCAGTAAGATTTTAAATTATTATGATGTGAATCTATTAGGCCAAAATTTGATTCTTACTGGAGAAGAAGCAATCTCTTTGTATGGAAATTATACTCAAACTTTAGATAATTGTTATATTTATTTGCTTTTTCGATTTGGGATTTTTTCATTCTTAATTATGGGTTATATTTTTAAAAAGAATTTCGAAATGGCCTATAATGAAAAAAAAACTTATTTAATTTGGATTTTATTTTTTTTCATGATTTATGGTTTAATGGAGAAATATACGATTTCAATTTTTTATAATGTTTTTATTTTGTATTTTATAAAATCTTTGTACGAGGAAAAACGGAATTTGGAAGTGATATCAGTTGAATAATATTAAAAAAAATTTTATTTATAACTTAATTTATCAATTTCTAATATTATTTATTCCTTTAGTTATTTCTCCTTATATTTCGAGAGTTATGGGCGTTGAAGGCGTTGGAATTTATTCTTACACTTATTCGGTTGTTTCTTATTTTATGTTATTTGTTTTATTAGGAGTCAATAATTATGGTAATCGTATTATTGCAAAAATTAGAGATGATAAAAAAGAATTAGCTCGAACTTTTTGGGGAATTTATTTATTCCAACTATTTATGGGTTTATTCATGTTTTTTCTTTATATTGGATATATCTATTTATTCGATGTTGAATATAAGATTATAGCTTTAATACAATCTATGTTCATCCTTTCAGCATTAGGAGATATAAATTGGGTTTTTTTTGGATTGGAAGAAATTAAAATTACAATTTTGCGAAATATTTTAATCAAAGTAGGAACATTAATTTTTATTTTTTTATTTGTTAAAGATTCGAGTGATATAGAAATATATGCAGTTATTATGTCAGGAATGGCAATTTTCAGTCAATTATTATTATGGTCTTTTGTGAAAAAAAAGATTGGATTTATAAAAATAAATATGAAAGAAATATTAAAACACATAAAACCTAATTTGATTTTATTTATTCCAGTTATTGCAATTAGCTTGTATAAAATAATGGATAAAATTATGTTGGGCATTATGTCAAATATTAGTGAAGTCGGTTTTTATGAAAATGCTGAAAAAATAATTAATATTCCATTAACCTTGATTACAGCTTTAGGAACAGTTATGCTTCCAAGAATATCCAATTTGGTGGTTAAAAGAGAATATAAAAAAATAAATCAATACATTCATAAGTCTATTTTATTGGTTATGTTTATGTCGTTTGCTATGTGTTTTGGTCTTATTTCAATAGGTTATAATTTTGCTCCGCTTTATTTTGGATATGAATTTCAAAAAACAGGTTTATTGATTATACTTCTTGCACCGACTTTAATTTTTTTATCTTTTGCAAATATTTTAAGGACATTATATTTGATTCCTTATGAAAAAGATAAAATATACATTTTGTCTGTTTTTTTAGGAGCATTAGTAAATTTATTGGTGAATTTTATTTTTATTCCTAAGCTTGGAAGTATAGGAGCTTGTTTAGGAACAATTATGGCTGAATTCATAGTTATGTTTTATCAAGCTCTTTTATTGAAAAAGGAACTTGAAATAAATAAGTATATTAAAGATATTTTTCCGTTTTTTGTTAAAGCTTTAATTATGTTTATTTTAATTTTTCCTATAAATTTTTTGAAAATTGAAAATTTTTTGAAAATAATAATTCAAATAGTATTTGGAATAATGATTTATTGTTTTTTTAATAAACAATATTTACTGTATTTGTTTTCTTTAAAAAAAAATCATAAGTAGTTTTTTATATGATACAATACAGTTGTTTGGAGGGATTTTATGGATAAAGGAAAAAGTATTTTATTACAGGTTATTAAAATTGTATTAACAGCTTTATTATTGCTTTTATTTAGCTTTTTTACCTTTCAAATTTTAAAATTAAACGTGTTACCTGTTAAATATTTATACTTAGGATTTACTATATTCTTTTTAGTATTTCTATTTTTAATGTTTCTTTTATATAAAGTTAAAAATAAAATTATCAATCTATTTAGTGTAACACTTATTTTATTTGTTTCTATTGTTTTATATATAGGAATTAAATATCTTATTAGTACTTATTCTTTTATTGAAAATATAAAAGTAGAGTATGATACACTTAGTTATTCTGTTTTAGTTTTAAATAGTAGCGAGCTTACAAGTATAGATAATTTGAGAGATAAAACTATTTTATATTTGAAAGATAATTATCAAGAAGAAATTAAAAAGCAATTGAATGAAAAAATTATATATCAAGAAAAATTAAATGAAGAATTTGGAAGTGTTTTAGACAATTTATTAAATAAAAATGTTCAAGCTATTGTTTTAGAAGAAAGTTATATAACCATCGCTAAAGATGAAGTAGAGGATTTTGAAGCAAAAACAAGAGTTATTTATACTTTTGACGTTAAGATAAAAGCACATGAAGAAAATCCAAATGTTTCGATGAATATTACTATGGAACCTTTTATTTTTTATATTAGTGGCGTTGATCAATGGGGGAATGTGAAAAGTGTTAGAGGGCGTAGTGACGTAAATATGCTTGTAATTGTTAATCCTAAAACGAATCAGATATTATTAGTTAATACTCCAAGAGACTATTATATCCAATTAGATGGTACTAAAGGATTAAAAGATAAATTAACGCATGCTGGAATCTATGGTATTGATAAAAGCATAAAGACTTTAGAAAATTTTTATGATATTGATATTAGTCATTATTTAAGAGTCAATTTTGATTCGGTGATTAAAATTATAGATGTTATTGGAGGCATTGATATTAATTCAGACAAAGCTTTCAAGCCTCGAAACGATAGTAGATATATTAATAAAGGATGGAATCATTTTGATGGAAAGCTGGCTCTTGCTTACGCTCGTGAACGTTATGCTTATACAACGGGCGACCATCATCGAGGTGCGAATCAGCAACAAGTGATTACGGCTATTATTGAAAAATTTACTAGCTCTAGTGTTTTAATTAGTAAATATAATACGCTTTTAGATTCTTTAAATGGCAGTTTTCAAACGGATATGAGTATGGAAGAAATTACTTCTTTTATTAAATATCAAATTGATAAAATGCCTTCTTGGAAAGTAGAATCTATTGCTGTTACTGGAACAGGAGATATGCAACCCACTTATAGCATGGGTTCAAAATTAAAGTTGTATGTTATGAATCCAGATATGAAAAGTGTAAAAATGGCTCAGGAAAAAATTAAAGAGGTTTTAAATGCAGCTTAAAAAAATTATTTTTCCTTGTTTTGTTTTTCTTTGTATGGGAGTGATTTTTCTATTTTCTCATCAAAATGGAAATAAAAGTGAGAGTTTAAGTGATGGTTTTGTTCTAAAAATTATAGAAACCGTTACTGAAGTAAGCAAAACGGAAGTTTCTGATAGCAAAAAAGTTGAAATAGTACAGAAGACTCGTTTTTTAATTCGTAAAGGGGCGCATTTTACAATCTATTTTTTATTAGGCTTTGTGTCTTATTTAACTTTTAAATCGTATCAATTAAAGTATCCTGTCATTTGGGCAATCTTTTTATGTTTAATTTATGCTTCAAGTGATGAAATTCACCAATTATTTGTCAGTGAAAGAACAGGACGAATTGTTGATGTTTGCATTGATATGAGTGGAGCATTAATAGGAATAATGGTTACACCGCTTTTTTGTCATCTTTTATTAAAAATAAAAAATAGAAAAATTATTGAATAAAATTGTGAGAATGAAGTTGGATTTATGAATAAAAGATTAAATTATGATTTGGTCATAGATGACATTGAAAAAATTTTAATGAAACATGAGTTAACACAACACTTAGTAAAAAGATTATGTCATGATGAATTTTTCAAGTTTCTTTTCAATAAATCTTACATAAATCAGAGAAAAAATTCTTTGGCTCGTTATCTTAAAGAAAATTTCGAATTTAAAATTCAAGAACCAAAAATTATATGCATCCAAAAAGGAAGAAGTGATTTTTTGTCATGTTTTGTGTCAATAATTTATGAAAATGTCTCAAAAAGAAGAAAAACATAAACGGGAAAATATTCTCGTTTCAGACTGTTGACAAAGTGATATATTGAAAAAGGGTATATCGCTTTTTGTTTGCT
>CAJTUR010000035.1 GCA_910579535.1 uncultured Bacilli bacterium | reverse complement strand
TTTCTTAAGACTTTTCTCTATAACCAAATAAAGTTCTTACCTTATTTGTAACTCAATTATATATCATTCATTTAATTTTAACAATGTCTTTTTTTCGACCTTTTATTATTTTTAGAACCTTTAAAATAGAATTAGAAAGGAAAACTATTTATAGTTTTAAAGAAGGTGATTAGATGAATATTATACCAACAGTCATTGAAAGAACAAATAATCATGAGTACGCTTATGATTTATATTCAAGACTTCTTAAAGATCGAATTGTTTTTTTAAATGGAGAAATAAATATGGCTTCAGCTAATATTGTTATTAGTGAACTTTTGTATTTAGACTCTTTATCTCAAGAGGAAATTTGTTTATATATTAATAGTCCTGGAGGAGAAGTTTCAAGTGGTTTTGCTATTTATGATACGATGAATTTCATAAAAAGTAACGTTCGATGTGTTGGAGTTGGCATGGCGGCTTCCATGGCAGCCTTTTTACTTGCATGTGGAGATAAAAGATGCGCTTTACCTAATGCGGAAGTTATGATCCATCAGCCACTTGGGGGTATTCAAGGGCAAGCTACTGATATAAAAATCGTTTCAGAACATATTTTAAAAACTAAGCAAAAACTTATTACAATTATGTCTGAAAAGACAAAGCAATCGAAAAGAAAGTTAGAAAAAGATATGGAAAGAGATTTTTATATGAATGCTCATGAAGCTTTAAAATATGGAATCATTGATGAAATATTATAAGTGATTTTTATGCTTTTCAATTAATTTTTTCACTTTAATAAAGTGATGGTTTATTCCACTTTTTCCTATTTTGTAATCGGTTTCTAAGGAAATAATTTCAGCGAGTTCACTATATGAAGACTCTGGATATTTATAGCGATATTCTAACACTGTTTTTGTGTTTTCTTCTAGTAAATCAAAGAGATGGTTTTGTTTTAAAAATTCTATCTCTTCTTTTTGTTTTAGTCCTGTTTGAGTCGTTTTTTCTTGATTAGCAATTTCACAATTGTTTAAACGATTGACCATATTTTTATGATCCCGATAAATACGTATGTCTTCAAAATAAAATAAGGAATTGTTTGCTTTAAAAAGCTTTATAACGTCACTTATTGATTCAGCACTTTTTATATACGTCATATATCGATTGTTTCGTTTTAATACTTTTGAATCTATTTTTATACTTTTTAAAATTTTCTTTAAAAAATCTGCATCTAATTTTGTAAGAAAGATAAATTCTAAATGGTACCCACTTGTACTTGGATCATTTATTGAACCAATGGATAAAAAAGCACCTTTTAAGTAAGAGACTTTTTCATCAAAGGCTTCAAAATAGGTTTCATTGGCTTTTAATTTTTTACTGTTATCATAAATATATAAAGATTCCAAAATATACTTTACTTTTTCTTTTACTTCTAAAATATATATTTGTTTTACTCTAAATCTTTTTTGATTTCGAATGATTATTTTTATATTTATCCCAAACACTTCTTTTATGTTTGTGTAAATACGACGGGCTATTTTGGCATTTTCACTTGTAATGGTTATTTTATCTTTTGAGATTTTTGCATCGTAGCGAAGAATGGCAGATAATTCGGCTCTTTTTTCTATAGGATTGCTATTATACTCTGTGATTTCTTCCTTTAATCGAGTTGAAAAGGTCATAGTTCCCCTACTTTCTAAAATATAATTAATTTAATTTTTTTACACATTCTGTTCCTTCTAAAGTATATTCTTTTGGGCATTCTAAACGTATTTTTGCATCTGTACTAGTTGCTTTTGTACATTTATCTCCTTCTAAAGTATAAGATTCATCTAAACAGCTATTGACTAAAGATGTTTTTTCTTTTGGAATAAGACAGGCATATTCAATATCATCTATAACTTCTAATATATCAAGTTCACCATTATATTCTTTACAAAGATCTTCAAATGCTTTTTGAAGTTCTGTATCTGCTTCTTTTATTTCTTCTTCACTATATTCAGATAAATCAGTAAATCCTGCAATGGCGTATAAAGTTTTTCTTCTACCAATAATGATTCTTGACTTACCATTTTCAATTTTAATATTGTTTTTTATGGCAGGCATTTCTAGTTTTGAGATACATTTTTTATCTGTTAAAGTAGCATTCCCAAGACAATAATAAACTTCTTTTGCTTTCGTTCTATTTTCTAAATTAGCTGGTGTTTCAGGTATTTGAAGTTCTTCTTTTTTTTCTTCAGGTATAGATACATTTTCTTTAATAACTTCTTTTCCATTTCTTTTTTCTTCAGGTTCAGTGCTTGTATCTTTAACTACGTGATATTTATTAAAAAACCATTTATTAAATGTATAAAAAGAGCTTGCTATCAATCCCAATAAAATGAAAATAATTGCTATTTTAGGTCCTTTTTTTAGTTTCATTTTTTTTCACTTCACTTATTAAGAGTATAACATTTTTGTTTACAAAAAAAAAGAAGCTTATTAAACTTCTTATCTATTGCCATAATAAGCATAACGGTTGGACCAATTGTAACCTTTGGCATTATTAAAACCTGGTGGAACGATTACTCTTGATGCTGGGGTACTTCCAGTATAAGCTCCTGTCATTACACCAAAATGAAGATGGGCTCCAGTTGAACAGCCATCGGTTTTTTTGCCTGCAGCTCTTGCTGCTGCTTGAGCTCGAGGTCCTCCTCCAACGGTTCCAATAATTGTATTTTGACCAATTGTTTGACCTACACTTACATTGATGGATAATAAATGATAATAGTAAGTAGTATATTGTTTACCATTAACAACCACATCGACATATACCATATTTCCTCCACAACTTGTATATCTTAGAATACCAGATACTCTTCCTCCAGCCGCTGCATAGATAGGTGTTCCTTCAGATACTCTTCCAATATCTATTCCACTATGAAAGCTGTATTTAACTCCTGATACAGGATGTGTTCGATACCCCATTGGACTTGTAACGGTTCCACTATTAAGCGGTTTTAACCACATCGAGTTATTTTCCATTAAATCGATTAAGCGAGCTGTATAAACTACTTTACCATATAATTTTAAGCTTGCTTCTTTATATAGATTAAAGTTATTTTCAGCTTGTTTTACTTGTTCTGCTAAATCAGGTGCAAATTTATCATAATTATCAATGTCACCATATAGGTTTTCTATAGCACTCTGATATTCAGGAATTTTTCTTTCTAATTCCTCTTGTTTCTTTTTTAAATCCTTTTTTAATTGTTCATTTTCTTTAATTAATTGATCTAAATCATCTATATTTTTTTGATAGGCCTCTGTAATTTGTTCCATAGCTCGAATTCGCATGATAAATTCAGTAATTGATGCGGAATTTGATAAATATTCTAAATAGGCGTTTTTACTTTTCATTTGTTGTAAAGCTTTCAAAGCTTTTTCAGTTGCGACATTTAATTCTTTTATTTTGTTATCTGATTCTTCTATTTTTTGATTGGCTTCTTCAATATCTTTTTCAGCTTGGGTAATGTCCGCTTCTGCTTGAGCAATGGCCGCCTTTTTAGCCTCAATTTCCTTTTTGGCTTGATCTTTTTTAGCATCGTTTTCGGCTTTTTCTCTTTTTTTCTCGTTTAATATGTCTAACAAATCTTGTAATGTTTCAGGATTTTTAGCCGCTTCAACAGGCATAGGTCTTACAAAATAAGAGAATAAAACAAGAAAAATCATTATAAAACTAAAACTTTTTTTTATCATATTTTTAAATACTTCCTTACCGCGCGAGAGCTACCAATCATGCCTATAATTGCTCCTAAAGCTACTAATATTCCAGCAATATAAAGAATGAAATTAAATGGTTTAACTAAAGTGATAATTTGTGAAAAAATGTAGCCATGAAAATGATCGTATATCATAACATATCCATAAATACTTACAATCATAGGAATAATACTTCCGATAATTCCTAAAATAATTCCTTCAAATATAAAAGGTAAACGTACTCTTATATTGGTTGCCCCTACTAATCGCATTATCTCAATTTCGTTTTTTCTAGAGAAGATGGTTAGTTTTATAGTATTTCCAATTAAGAAGGCTGTGACAACCACTAAAGCCCCCACTATTACAATGGTTATTTTTTCAACAATGTCAAAAGCTGATATTAATTTTTCGGCCATTCCTTCTCCATAGTCTACGCTTTCAATAAAGTCAAACTTTTTTATTTCTTCAGAAGTTATTTTTAAATCTTTAACTTCTTTAACTGTCACTGTGACTGAATTGAGTAATGGATTGTTTTCCAGATAATCTAAGGCTGAACTAAAAGTATCTGAAGAATTTTTTATTTCTAATTTCCATTCTTCTTTACTTTTATATTCGTATTTTTCTATATTAGGCATTTCATTTAATTTTTCTTTTAATTGAGTAATTTGCTCGTCGGTTCCTGATTCTTTAATATAAGCAACAATGGTCAATTCTTTTTCTAAATCACTAGTAATATTTTTAACGTTATAAGATAAAATCATCGCAACTGCTAAAATGATTAAAGTAATACTACTACAGGTTATTGCTGCTGTAGAAAGGCTTAAATTTCTTACAACACTTTTTAATGAGTCTCTAAGACTTCGATTAAACATTCGGAGTGCTTTCATGAACTTTATAACTTCCTTTCTGTTCATCACGTACTAGAACTCCGTTTTCGATTTGGAGTACTCTTTTTTGCATTTCATTTACAATTTCACGATCATGTGTTGCCATTATAATGGTTGTTCCTGCTTCTTCATTTATTTTTTTCAATATATTTACAATTTCTTTTGAAATATCTGGATCTAAGTTTCCCGTTGGTTCATCACAAATTAAAAGCTTTGGTTCATTTACTATTGCTCTAGCAATACATGCTCTTTGTTGTTCTCCTCCTGATAATTGATTCGGAAAAGAACGAATTTTTTCTTTTAATCCAACCGATTCTAAAGCTTTTAAAACTTTATTTCTAATCTCACGTCCATTTAAACCAATTGATTCTAAAGCAAAAGCGACATTTTCATAAACGGTAAGTTTAGGTAATAATTTAAAATCTTGAAAAACAATTCCAATTTTTCTTCTTAATTTATACACTTTAGAGTTTCTTAGTTTAGCGACGTTTATTCCTCCAACGATGACACTACCATTTGTTGGTTTTTCTTCACGATATAACATCTTTATTAGGGTTGACTTTCCGCTTCCACTGGCTCCGATGATAAAAATAAATTCGCCTTTATCAATGGTGACATTTAAATCAGCAATGGCTGTGACTCCATTTTGATAGACTTTATAACAATTTTTGACTTCAATTAACCTCACGTTTTAAAACACCTCAACTATTTTTTATTTCATTATAACATTATATTTATTTTATTCAAATGGTAAATTATGTCTCTTGACACCACCAGCTACTTCATAACAATCATTAATTATAAAAAAGGCATGCGGATCTATTTTTAAGACCATTTCTTTAAAATAATAATAATCTCTATTTCCAACAACACACATAAGCACATGATTTTTTTCTTCAGTAAATCCGCCTGTAGCGTTTAGAAGAGTTACCCCTGTTTTTAATTCTTTTATAATAAATTCTTTAATTAGTTCATTTTCTTTGGTATAAACAAAAAAGAGTTTACTGTTTGAGATTCCAATTAGAATGCGGTCAATAAGTGTGGTGTTAATAAACAAAATAATTAAAGAGTAGATAAATTTATTGATTCCAAAAGAAATTAAACCTAATAATATAATAACAAGATTCATAGAGAAGATTGCTTTTCCTTCAGGAATTTTACCAAATTTATTGATTATTTTCATTATAATGTCACTTCCACCCGTATTAAATCCTGTTTTATAAATCAAACCATTAGATAAACCACAGAAAAGTCCAGCTAGTAACACGATAAGTAATGGATTATCAAATTCAAGATAAGGAAGAATAAACTTAGCAAGAGGAGCGGTCAAAGTAATTAATAATGGATATAAAATCGATCCTACCAGTGATTTAAATGTGTCTTTTTTTCCGAGAAAAATAAAAGATAGAAGGATTAATAGAAGACTCATTATGCTTATAAAAATAGAAGTATTTAATCCCGTTATTTTTTCAACTACAATTGCTAAACCACTTGTTCCACCAATTACATAATTGTTAGGGGTTAAAAACAGATTATAGTTTAAAGCTAATAAAGCTATACTAAATACTAATAAACTTATGCGTAGATAAAAGCTTTTTTTCATTATTTGTTGTTTTATTTTTTTTAAATTAATTTTCATAGGTTTCACCTTATTTATTATACTAAAATTTGGAATATTTTAAAATAGTGTTCATATTTTTAATTAGAGGTGAAGAAAAATGAATGGAAGTTATTATCAAAATCCAACGTTTCCTGGAGCCAGTGAAAATAACGCCTATAAACAAAATTTTAATCCTAACGCAAATACGATGACTCCTCCTGGAAATATAAGTTATAACCCTGATTTAGATATGGAACAAAGCTATATTGAAAACATCTTAAGACTGAATAAAGGCAAACGAATACGAGCTTATGTCTCTTATCCTGATTCTTTAGAGTGGCGTGATAAAATCTACACAGGTATTATAGAAGAGGCTGGGCGTGATCATTTGATTATGAGTGATCCCAATACAGGTAAATGGTTTTTAATTCGGATGATTTACTTAAATTATGTTGAATTTGATGAAAAAATTAATTACAGTCATTCTTATTCTGAGAAAACATTTTAAAAACTTTCCAATACGGAAAGTCTTTTTTATAGGTTTACGTTATGATAAATATTTGTTACATCATCAATTTCTTCTAAAAGAGTCAGTAATTTTTGAAAGTCAGCCATTTCTTCTTCATTTAAGGTCACTTTATCTTTTGGGTAATAACCTGTTTCATCGATTAAGTAATCTAGATTAGGAATAAGTTTTTCTAACACGTCTTTTAATTTATGTTGTAAATTCGGATTAATTGAAATGGTAATGTTCTCTTCTTCGGTTTCGAAATCTGTAATTTCAAGTTCATTTTCTAATAGTGTATTAAATATTTCTTCTTCCCTATCGCTTTTAAATGCTATTAATGTTAAATAATCATAGTTATAGGAAACAGAATTTGAAACACCTAAACTTTTATGAACTTTATTAAAGGCTGCACGTACCTCAGCTACTGTACGGTTCACATTATCGGTCATGGTTTTAATGATTAGTGTTGATGCACCAGGTCCAAATCCCTCATAAAGAATGGTTTGGTAGTCTTCTCCACCTGATCCTTTTGCTTTTTCTATTGCTCTATTTATGACATCTGTAGGTACTTGTTCTTTTTTGGCTTTTTCAATTAATCTTCTTAAATTTAAATTACCATTAGGGTCTGTCCCTCCATTTTTAGCTATTTGATAAATTTCTTTAGCGTAACTTGAATAAACTTTTGCTTTGGCAGCCCCTGTTTTTGCCTTACTAGCGGCGATGTTTGGAAATCTTCCCATAGTATCCCTCTCTTTTATAATTTTATCTTACCATAGTTTATTTAACTTGTAAAATAAGATTTATACTAAAACATGCCTTTTAAATCTTGTACAAAATCATAAACAAAGTGTTCTTTTAAAGGCATTTTTTTTATTTTTTTAATTGTTTTTAAAGGTTTATAGATTTGATAATAGTCTAATTTTTCTTTTTTCATGACGTATTCTATTGATTTTATAACAGCAAGCTTTTTCGTTCTTACATTAAAAAAGCTCATAATTCTTTTCATTCTTTTTTTACTTATTTTTCGAGTTAAAAAGGTATAAATAAATTCTGGATTTCTTTTAAAACAATAGTCATAGCCATCTAATTTTTTTAATACTCTTAAAGCATCGAAATACCCCATTTTAATATTTTCATTTATTATATCGTTATCAAAGGTTAAGACACCTCCTAATTTTCTTCTAGGCGTTATTTTTACAATTTCAACTTCTTTTTTCAATTTTTGATTTCGATTAATTAAGGGATTTAATTCAACGACGTAGATTTTTTTATATCCTTTATCAATTAACATATTAATGGGCGTATTATCATAAAATCCACCATCAATATAATAATGATCGTCTACTTTTTTTTCCATTTTAAAAAAAGGAAGATAGCAACTTGCTAATATGTAGTCATACAATTTTTCTGTATTCATACTTTCTTTAAAAATATACAGTGGTTTTAAGTCGTGAACTCTTACTGTACAAAGACCATAATCCATATTACTATTCATAAGTTCAGATATGTTTAAGTTTGTTTTTAAAACCTTTTCTAATCCTTCTACAGAAATGCCTCGTGATTTTATTATTTTTAATACATGTTTCAAACCTAAAAAATAATAATTTAAGTCATGCTTTTTGTCTTTTATTTTATTGGCGTATTCTTCATTAAATCCTAAAATTTCTGCAACAGAAATGGTTTTCCAAAAGTTTAATAATTCTTGTTCACGACCTGATGCAATCATCGCACCATTAAAGGCTCCAATCGATGTTCCACAAACACCATCAAATTTAATGTGATGTTTTTTTAAAGCTAAATAAGCTCCTATTTGATAGGACCCTCTTGCTCCTCCTCCTTGTAATGCTAAACCAATCATTTTTTCACCTCATTTATAAAAAATATAATATAGAAGATAATAGTACGCCTAAGATTAATCCTATTTTTATTTCTTTTTGTTTTATGTTTTGTTTGACTTCAGAAAAAAGTTCAAAGATGGCTATATAGATAATCATTCCTAATGTCAGGGCTAATAAAATACACTCTATCGTTTCATTTAGTTCTTTATTGAATAAGAATAGGAAAAAGGCTCCAAAGAAACTTGAAAAGGCTAATAAAAATAAAATAAAAAATTTAGCAAATTGATTTTTTTTAGTGGCTAAACTTGCTGATATTTCTATGCCTAATGGAAGGTTATGAAGACTTACTGTTAATGCCATAATTAAACCTAATTTAAAATCAGAGAGACCTGTAATGTATATTGATATTCCTTCTAAAACGTTATGAATGATTAAAGAAATTGACGTAATTAAACCAATATGAAATAAATGGTTATTGTGTTCTTCTTGGTTGTCTTCTTTTTCATGATGTTCATGGTGATGTTCTGGTATAAATATGTCTAAGAATTTTAAGGAAAGACATCCTACTAGTATCATAAAGAAACAGATGGATAAATTGTTTCTATTTTCAATATGTTCAGTGATTTCTGGAAGTAAATCAAAAAGAGCTAAGTAAAGCATAATAATAAAGGTTAAACCTGTCGTCATTAAAATTAACTTTTTTTTATTTTTAAAGATTATTGGTATAAAAATTCCTATTAGAAAAAAAATACTTACAATGATTGTTAAAAATAGTGCTTTTTCCATACTATCCGTCCTTTTGGTCAATTATAGCATTTTTAAATCAAAGAAAAAAGATGCTTTTTTGCATCTTAGTAGTTTTCAGCTTTAAGTTCCATAAAACTTTGAGGGTGTTTACATACTGGGCACACAACAGGTGCTTTTTCTCCTACAGTAATGTGTCCGCAATTGCGACAAATCCATACTTTTTCTTCGCCTCTTTGGAAAACTAAATTGTCTTCAATGTTTCCAACAAGCTTCATGTATCTTTCTTCATGATGTTTCTCAATTTCTCCAACCATTTCAAATAGATTGGCTATATCTGTAAATCCTTCAGTACGGGCTGTTTCAGCAAATTCTTTATACATTTCTGTCCATTCGTATTTTTCACCAGTTGCGGCATCTTTAAGATTTGTTAAAGTATCAGGAACATCGCCATCATGTAAAGCTTTGAACCAAAGTTTTGCATGCTCTTTTTCATTATTTGCAGTTTCTTCAAAGATGGCTGCAATTTGTTCATATCCTTCCTTTTTTGCTTTTGATGCATAATAGGTATATTTATTTCTTGCTTGGCTTTCTCCAGCGAAAGCGGCCATTAAATTACTTTCAGTTTTACTACCTTTTAATTCCATTTTTTTACCTCTCTTTCATTAAAATATTATAGCGGTTTCTAAAATTCTTGTAAAGAACTTTTTGTTTAAATTATTATTTTTTAATTTGTCTCTTTATCAATTATTTTTAGTTAATTATGAAAATAATTATTTCTTTACACTTAAAACTCTAACTATTTCTACTTCTTCTGGTTTATGAGATTTTTTGTGACATCTATTCCTCTTCAAAGTTAACCTTAAACTCTTCTGATATTTTTATTGAACTGATAAATTTATCAAATTTGTGAAAAAGACAATTCAAAAATTCTAATTCAAAATGAAAAGCACTTTACTAAGTAAATTTTAGTGTTATAATTATTAAAAAACGAAAGGAAAAAAATATGATTAAACAAAAAAAACAGGGTAATCTAATAATTATTTCAGGAACAACCTGTGCTGGAAAAGGGACAGTAATTCAAGAACTATTAAATAGAAATTCTAACCTTTCTTTATCTGTTTCTTACACATCTAGAAAAAAAAGAGATGGAGAAATTGAGGGTAAGGATTATTATTTTATTAATAAAGAGCAATTTGAAGATAAAATTAAAAATGATGAAATGTTAGAATATGAAATTGTTCATCAAGATCATTACTATGGTACTCCGAAAAAGGAAGTGAAAGAACTTTTAGATACTGGAAAAGATGTTATATTAGAAATTGATGTTAAAGGCGCTCAACATGTTAAAGAGATGTTTCCTGAAACGGTTTTAATTTTTATACTTGCTCCTAGCATGGAAATTGTAAAAGAAAGAATTAAAGCAAGAGGAAAAGAAAATAATGAACAGATTATTAAAAGATTTCAAACCGCTTATCAAGAAATAAATGAAATTCCTAAATATAATTATGTTGTAGTAAATGATGTATTAGAAGACGCGGTACAAAAAGTTGAAGCTATTTTATTAAGTGAAACTTGTAGAGTAGACCGAATTGAAGAAATTGCTGTAGAAAATCAAGAAGAAATTATTCATGAATTTTTAATGGATAAGGAATTTGATAATTCACCATTATATGAAGATAAACTAAATTAAAAGGGGCTGAGTAGAAATTAATATTCTACTTAACTCCTTTTAATTTGGTTTAACTTAGTTTATAAATATAAAATTATTAAATTTAATTGCTATGAATTATGTTCCTCATTTTATTAGTATGAGGAAATTATAATAATGGAATTTTTTATAATAATATTTATGTGACATGTTTTCTTTTATTAATTATCAAAAAGCATTAAAGTTTATTTTACATGTTTTTTAAATTTTTATAGAATAAAAAAGAAACTGAGAAAGAATTACTCATTTCTACTCAGCCCTTTTTTAGTCTCTATTTCACATTAGTCGCCATTATTTTGGCGCTCTTTTTAGTTTGCCAACTAATTTTATCTTTCTTATTTACAAGCAGATTTTTATATTCTTCTAATTTCTTAGATATAAAAAAATTCTATCTTTGGGTTCTTAAAAAGAATTGATTTTAAATTTGAGTATTCTTTAAATAACATTAATGTACTTGTTACTTTCAAATTTCCTATAAAAAATTATTTTGGATCGTATTTTTATTTACCAATTTCAGGTGTATCATAATTAAAGAAATGACGATATTTTATATATTATTTCTGCTTCTTCAGTCCTCATCGTCTAGTTGTTGGATTCAGTACACAACCTTTTTAATTGTAAAAATTCTTAAAATTAGACAAATTAAGTGTTTAATTATTTATCCAATTAAAAATCTTGGACGAACACCACGTATTTTTGATGCTTTCCAACTTGTACATATTCCAAAGTCATTAACATGAGAAAAAGTATTTTCAGAGTCAATATTGTTTAACCAATAATGCATAGGTACATTTTGATAACTATAAATAAATTCTGGTTTTAGTTGAAATAGAGCATATTGACGATTATCTACTCCTATTTCTTTTCCAGATGGTGACAATATTATTGTTCCATACACACTTATTTCATTCATTAAATCTATTTTTCTTTGAATCCATCCCGCATTATTACTGGCTCCTTTAGTATCACCACCGCTACGATTAATTGCATCTATATTGATATTATTTGAAATGACGTTTCCATATTCCAAGATATGATTTCCAAACGTTTTTCCTATGACTCCTTCATCACTTACTAAATTAGGTAACGTCTCTATTGCCATTTTACTATTCGCATACCCTCCTTCAGTTGTATCGGTTTCATTCATTTTTGTTTCTATTATAGGTAATGCTGGTATCATAGTCACATGATGTTTCAATAAACGATTCGTTCCACTGTATAAGTAATTATCAATATCCGCTATTAACCAGGTGACATTATTTGCGACTATATAATCTCCTACATAAATGTCATCAAATGTTCCATTACTTATCATCGTGTATAAACTTCCATCGGTATAATAACTTGTTATATCTTTTCCTCGATACGTATTTCTTCTTAATGCCTTTCCAGCTTCTAAATACTTATTGTATTCTTCTGTACTTAAATTCTTTGTAAATTC
>CAJTUR010000034.1 GCA_910579535.1 uncultured Bacilli bacterium | reverse complement strand
TTCCAATTTTAAATTTTTTAGAAAAACTATTGACTTTTAATAGTTAGCCTTTCTAATTGGTTGTAATGGGTTTTATTTTACCTTTTTCTACTAATTTATTCAAGTTTTCTTTAGTGATAATGTTGTAATCCAGTAATATTTTTATGCCTTTTTCCTCTAACAATTCTTGTTCTTGACTTCCTTTATAGTCTTTGTTTAATTGAATAACTTCCTTGATGGCTTTATAGGTGCTATCTAATCCTTTTGATAAAAATGGTGTATGGGTAATCATAAAGTCTCCTATTTTACTATCTGTAATATAGCTGTTATTAAAATTAAAGGCGGATAGAGAGAATAGAACCACGAAAATAAATAAATACATCTCTAAAAAGCCAAAAAGGGCTCCAAGAATTTTAGAAGGAATGGCTAAGACAATGGTGAAATCTAAAAACTTTTCAATGATTCCTGAAATTTTTATTAAGATTTTTAATAAGACGGATAGTAATGAAAAAACAAGTAAAAAAGCTAATGCTTCATAAATTAAAATGTTTATAACAGGCATTCCTACTTTAAAAAATGGTAAATAGGTATACATGATGATGGCTATTCTATTTTTCAGTGCAAAAGAAATCATAATTACGATAATCGTTCCTACAAAGGATACAACATTTTCTATAATTCCTTTTTTAAAACCAACAACCGCGCCCATGGCAAGAAAGAAAAGTATAATGGTATCTACTATATTCATATTTAAAACTCCTATCTTTTTTAATTATATTATACTTTCAAAAAAAAATATACTTATTTCATTGTTCTTGACAACTTATAAGTATTATTTTCGATTCTTTTTAAAGTATACGCATCATTTCTATTATTTTTTTAACACAAGTTCACTGATTTCTTCATCTTTAAGACGTCCTTGTTTGGCGTATAAGCATAATGCTATCGCTTCCAAATAAATCTGTTTTTTCCCAGCAAGAGAATTACGCCAATTTTCTTTATCTTTTACTCCGTCTTTGATTCCATAACCCGTGAAATTTCCAGTCGAATTAATGTTTTTTTCAAATAACCCTAAACATCTTTTAACATGAAAGTCTGAAGTAATTAATACATAATTTAAAGCATCAACGGATCCATATTCATAACTTAATATTTTAAAAGTGTTTTCTATGCTTTCAATGGTATTCCTAGAAAAACGCTCTACAATAATGTCTTCTTTTGGAATTCCCTGTTCTAATAAATAGCGTTTCATTTTCTCCGCTTCGGTATTTTTTCTATCCACATTTTGAAAACCAATCCCACCAGAAACAACAAGTCGGTCGACTATTTTTTTATTGTAAAGTTCTATTCCTTTTTCTACTGTATAAGGTAGCATTGAAACTCCACCAAATATAAAACCAATATCATAAGGTTGATTATTAAACTCTTCATTTGAATTTAATATTCTTTTTTCCTCAAAAACTATTTTTTCAATATCATCTTTGGATGCTTTTGTTAAAATTTCATGATATGAAATTTCTGATAATCTTTTATTCATAGTTTCCCCCTAAATTTTTTAGTTATGCTAACATAGTTTTATTTAAGTGTCAAATTTTTTGAATTGTTAACGTTTATGAAAAAGAAAACTTAATAATAAAAATAGCCCAGAAGCGTAAAGATAATAAATAACATATTGATTGGTGGTACCATAAATTTCTAAAATACCTTTTAAATAGAGATAAAAAACAAAACAAGCAAGAGAGGAATGATAAAATTTTGTCGAAAGTGACCTAAAAAATAAAGAAAAAAAGCCTCCTAGTAAGACCACTCCACCAGGAATCATCATATAAATTGATAAAACTCCATGAGAAAAAGATTCATATATCCAAGAGAATAAAAAACAAAAAAGGCTAATTCCTAAATATTTTTTTGGATAGCGTTTAATAACCGATGTAAACAATGTCACTCACTTTCCTTTCTCCTAGTTTTCCTTTATTCATAGGTTTGTTTATGATTTCACCATTAAAGTATAAGCTACTAGAACCGCCTCCATCTAAATTATAAGCCATTTTTACTCCTAGTTCTTTTAATACTTCTGCCATTTCATAAAGAGAAAGTCCTTCACTTTCACTGGTTCTTCCATCTGAAACCATAAAGACATAATGAAGCGGTTCATACATAGCTATAGCGGTTCTTGGGTTGCTTTTTAATTCTTTTTGAACGGTGCTATTTTTATTTACTTTTATTTCGCCCTCTTTAATGAGAACAGGACCAAAAGATAAGAGTTCTTTTGCCTCTATATTTTTTAAATTGGTTTCGTCTTCCTTTATAAAATCAAAACTCCCCTCTTTTTTAATGATTAAATCCTCTTTATTTTTTTTAACTGATTCACGATAGATTATGCCATTTTTTAAAACAAAACCTTTTTCTTGTACGCCATAAAAATCCCCGTTGATTGCTAAAATGGCTTCATGATTCTTGGCTATGGTTGAGGTGTAGTCTGTAATATTTTTACCAAATGTGTTTTTAGCAAAAGCGGTTTTTAAGTATTTTATGTCTTTGATTTTTACATCCGCTATATAAATGTCTGTATTAAATTTCCTACTGGTGGTGAGCTTTATTTCAATATGGTTATCTTTATAATAATCTTTTTCTTGAATGATTTCAGTACTGTCGTTTATAGATGGCTCTTCTTTTTCTTCTATTACTTCATAAGAGGTGCTTAAAAGAAAGGTATCACATAAAACAAAAGCGGTAAAAGCGATTAGGCCTAAGCTAAAAATAATGGTATATAAATGTTTCAAATCCTCACTCCTCTTTCTTTAAGGTAAAATAATAAATTGTTTGATTGTTCTTTTTGTATTTGGAAGTTGTTTTTTTAGTTAAAACCAATTCAATTGGTGTTGTTTCTTCTTTTATATTTTGTTCTTTTAATTTTTTACTTTTGCCCTCTTTGACTCCATAAAGTTCCATTTTTGTTGTTTTTGAATCTAAATTTGTTGTTTGATTTGATGTTATTTGTGTTTCTTTTAAGAAAGTTTCATTTTCATATTCTTTAATGATAAAGGCTTCATATAAAGGGTATTGTTCTTTGTACCAGTTTAGTCTAGTTTTTAGGTCTTCTTTTAATAAGTTTACACTGGTTTCAAAACTTTTATCGTTAGGACGCCACTTTTGGCCTTGTTTTTTCATCATGTTTTCATAAGACCATCTTTTATAATTCATGTTGGCACTTGGCGTTATTTGATTTACATAGTTTTCTAATTTTTCTGGTAATTTTTCAAAAACGTCTAAATACGTTATAAAGATTTCGTCTACTTCTTTAGAAAAGTCTTCTCTTTTTATTAAATCTCGAAACCAATTTTTTCTTTTTCTTTGGTATAGATAGGTGTCTTCCGTTAGATAATAGCCTTTGGTTTTCGTATAAAGGTAACTACGATTCATTGTGGCATCCATATCCCAAACGGGTCCAGCGTAAAGTCTACCCTCTTGAATATAGAGATAGAAACTATTGATGGTTCCATCCATATTTAAAGAGAGCTCTTGCATCCAATAGTATTTGGCAAACGATTCTAAGTCAATAAAACGGGTGAGCTCTTCTGTGGTTGTTTTAGGATTTTTAATTAACTCGTCTACTTTTTTCAAGGAATGAGTGACGTTTTCTTCTACTTTTTTCTTGTCTTCTTTACTAAAATCTTCTAAATTTGGGTAATGAATTTCAAATTTTCTTTCATTATTAAGGGTGAGTTGTTCTATGGAATCGTGGTCATCAATTTCAATTAAAACGTCATCTATACCTAGGTTTACTCGATTTTTTTCTACTTCTACTTTACTGGTTAAAAGATAATTTCCTTGGTATTCGTTATTAATATAAAGGTCAATGGGCTCAAATTCAACACTGTATGGCATGTCCATTTCTTTAGCTAATTGATACCACAAGGCATTTCTAGATAATGAACCATCAGGATAATTGGTTAAAAGTAACCAAGTTTTGGATTTTTTCATTCCTAGTATGTTTATTTTTTCTTCGAACTTAATTTGAAAAGGCTTTTTTTCTCTTTGCCATGTGGCGTTGCCTCTTCCTCTTATTTTTTTTATGGCTCCCACCGTGGTCTTATTTTCAGAGTCAGTTATTTTTGCTTCTCCTTTGAATCCTATTTCGTGTTTTTCATCTTCAATGATTTTTTTTAGACTTTCTTTTCCTCCTTCAATGTCAATAAACATAGATGGAAGTGTAGAACGCGCGATTTTTACTTTATAAGTGTTTACTTTTTTTACATTTGTTTCTAGTTTGAAAGTGTATTCTTCCTCTTCTAAGTCTAGACTTTCGTCGTTGGTTATTTTTTTTATTAACGCATCTTCTGCGTTATAAATGGATAAATAAGTTTTTACACCACAATCAAATAAAAGAGTTACCTTTTCTTTAAAGGAAGCGGGTAAAAAAAGATAATAGCTTTTTTCATCGTCTTTATAAAACCAACTTATTTTTTCTTCGTGTTCATTTTTTAATAAAAGAGATTTCAGCTGTAATTCATCGTAAATATTCTCATCAATACTGATTTCTGGTTCTGTGGGCTCTTCCTTTATTTTTGGGGGAAGTTCTTCTACAGAAATTATTTTGGGTATGCCAAAAGAAACGACTATTAGAAAAGAAAAAATGATTTTTTTGACCTGCTTTTTCATACTAAACCTCTTAACTAAATAGATATTATAACCGATATTTTTTTTTTAGAAAAGCTTAATTTTTAAGATTCGTTTTCTAATAGGCTTTCCGCAACTTTAATGCCATCTACCGCACTTGAAGTAATGCCTCCAGCGTACCCTGCTCCTTCACCTGTAGGAAAAATTCCTATTATATTACTTTCATACTTTTTATTTCTTATGATTCGAACGGGTGAAGAGGTTCTTGATTCAACGCCAGCAAGGATGGTTTTATCCTCAGCGAAATTTTTTATTTTTTTCTCAAAGAATGGAAAGGCTTCTTTTAAACTTTTAGTTATTTCTTCTGGAAAAAGAGTGTTTAAATCCGCAAAAGTATACGCACCTTTTATTCCTTCTATAGTCATTTTTTCTTCACTTTTCTGTTCTTTAAAGTCTTTTAAGGTTTGGCATGGAATGTTTCCTTTTCCAATTAGGAAAGCTTTTTTTTCTAATTTATTTTGAAAGACCATGCCATCTAAAGGATGAGGACCAAAATCATTTTCATCTACGGTGACGACAAGGGCACTGTTAGCATATCCACTGTCTCTTTTGTAATTACTCATGCCATTAATGGCTAACGCACCTTTTTGACTTGAAGCGTTTACAACATAACCTCCTGGACACATACAAAAAGAATACACCCCTCTTTTATTTTGACAAGTATGGGTTAATTTATAGGTAGCGGGACTTAATGTCTTTTTATATTTTTCACCAACAAGTGATGCGTCGATTTTTTCTTGAGCGTGAATGACACGTACGCCAACGGCAAAGGCTTTGGAAGTCATGTCCACTTTTTTATCATAAAGCAATTTAAAGGTGTCTCTAGCACTATGACCGATGGCTAGAATTAAATGTTTGCAAGGAAGATATTTTTCATGATTGACAATCACTCCTTTTAAAACTTTATTTTCGATACAAAGGTCGGTTAAACAGGTCTTGTATAAAAAAACGCCTCCTAAAGATTTTATATATTCTCTCATTTTTATGATAACTTCTCTTAAGATATCGGTGCCAATATGAGGTTTATAGCTATAAAGGATTTCTTTTGGCGCCCCAAAGCGTACGAAGGTTTCAAAGACTTTGGTCATTCGATTTTCTTGATTTCTAATTAAAGTATTTAGTTTTCCATCCGAAAACGTTCCTGCTCCCCCTTCTCCAAATTGAACATTTGAACATTCAACTAGTCTTCCTTTTTCCCAAAAAGTCGTGACTTTTTCTATACGCTCTTCTATTTTTTCTCCTCTTTCAATAATGATGGGAGGGTTATTATTTTCGGCAAGAATTAAGGCCGCAAATAAACCACTTGGACCACTTCCTACAATTATAGGGGGTTGTTTTAATTTCTTATTACTTTTAAAGGTGTAGGTTTCTTCTTTTGAGGGAAAGATGTCTTTGTCATTTTGATTTTTTAAGATTTTTTCTTCATTTTTAACTTCAACATTTACTTCATAAACAAAGAAAATACTTTCTTTATTGCGCGCGTCTATGGACTGGCGATAAATAGAAAAAGATTTGATTTCGTTTGGGTTTATTCTTAGTTTTCTGGCTATTTTTTCTTTTAATTTTTCTTTACTATTGGTTAAGGCTTCTATTTTAATTTGTCTTATTCTAATCATAAATTTTTTCCTACTCTATATCCTGTTATGAAAGCAAAGGCTAAATTATATCCCCCACAATCCCCTGAAACGTCTAATATTTCTCCTGTAAAATAAAGATTTTTTTCTAATTTTGATTCTAAAGTTTGAGGGTTTATTTCATTTAAGTTTATCCCACCTGAGGTCACTTGGGCTTTTAAATCGTCTCCGGTTTCTATTATTTCTAAACGAAGGTGTTTTAAGACTTGTTCTAAAGCATGACATTCTTCTTTTTTTAAGTCTTGAATGCATTTGTTTTTATCCAATTTAGCGTTTTTTAATAAAAGAAACATTAATTTATAATTTAGTAGAGATTCTAAAAAATCTTCTAGAGTGGGGTTTAACATTTGTTCTGTTCTTTTTCTTAAGAATGTTTTAAAGTTTTCAATTTCTGGTAAAAAATCGATTTCAATTTCTGTTGTTTGATTTAAATATAGAGAACGGCTGGCTTTATTACTTAAATTAAAGATGCATATTCCACTTAAACCCTTTTTTATACATTGTATTTCACCTTGCTCTTCTTTTTCTAATTTTCCATTAATGAACAAGCGAACTTTAGCACTAACACGAATGTTTTCCCACAACGTGGCGATTTTATCTTTGCATATTAAATTTGTAAGCGTTGGTAAAAGCGGAATAAGGGTGTGGTTGAACGATTTTGCTAGGTCGTATCCTGTGCCATCGCTTCCTGTTTTAGGGTAAGTTTTTCCTCCTGTTGCTAAAACAACTTTATCACCTTCTAATGTTTTGTCCACTGATTTTACAATGAATTTGCCTTTCTTTTTTTCAAGACTTAATACTTTAAAATTTGGTACCCATTCAATTTTTTGTTCTTTTATTTTTCTTTCTAATAGTGCAAGGAGACTATGGGCGTCTTTGGAATAAGGATAATAATACCCATTTTGAATTTTTGGATACACACCTAATTCTTCTAAAAAATGATAGGTATTTTGGATGTTTTCAGGTGTTAAAATTTCTTCTAAAACCATTTGGTTTTCTGTTTCATAATGGCTACTTTCTATTTCGGCATTCCAATAATTGCATTTTCCATTTCCAGTTAAGACTAGCTTTTTTCCAATTTTATCGTTACCCTCTACTAAAATAACTTTTTTGTTTTGACTACATGCTAACGCGGTGATGATTCCTGATGCTCCAGCTCCAATAATGATTATTTTCTCCATAATACTTTCCTTTCAAATTTAGGTTATTATATCATAGAAGTGGATAGATTGGACTTTCATTTGTTAATTTGATAAAATAGTGGCGAGGTGATACTATATGACCATTGTGTTTAAAGTTAGTGAAAATATAAAGAAAAAAATGATGGCTTATTATGAGGATAAAAAAAGGGAAAAAACCCCTCCCTATGCCATTTTTCAAGCGGATGAAGCGGATACCATTATCACACTTTATGAAAGTGGAAAAGCCATGTTTCAAGGTGTTAGTGCGGATATTGATGCCAATCTTTGGATTGAAATGGAAAAAAAGCTAAATAATCGTATTATTGATATTGATGAAAAAAAGAAGGAAAAAGAAAAGTATAAAGAAAATTTAGAGTATTTTTATAGTATTTCAACGATTGGTTCAGATGAAGTCGGAACGGGAGATTATTTTGGACCTATAGTGGTAACCGCTACTTTTGTTTCTAAAGATAAAATTGATTTAATGAACGATTTAGGAGTCAAGGATTCAAAAAAAATTACGGATGACAAAATTATTAAGATTGCTCCAACCCTTATTAAAGAAATTCCTTATGTCACGTTTATTTTAAATAATAAAGAATACAATGCCTATCAAAAAAAGGGTTATAATATGAATAAGATTAAAGCGATTTTACATAATAAGGTTCTTTATGCTTTAACGCATAAGGAAGAAAAGTATCCTTACGATAAAATTGTTGTAGATCAATTTGTTTATCCGAGAAAATATTTTGAACATATTATTGATGCTAAGGATAAAGTGATGAATATTACGTTTACAACAAAAGCGGAAAGTAAATGTGCTAGTGTTGCGGCGGCGAGTATTATTAGTCGTTATATCTTTTTAAAACAAATGGATGATTTAGGAAAAGACGTGGGACTAGATTTACCTAAAGGAGCCAATGATTCCGTTGACTCAGTTGGAAAAGACATTGTTTTAAAATATGGTCTAGAAAAATTAGATACGATTGCTAAATTAAATTTTAAAAATACGGATAAAATTAAAAAAATGTTAAAATAAAAATTCTCAGTTTTTGAGAATTTTTTTATGTTTCCATTTTTTCTAAGCTGACACTTACAATCTTACTTACTCCTTTTTCTTGCATTGTGATACCATATAAGTTATCGGCGTACTCCATTGTTCTTTTTTTATGAGTGATTAAAATAAATTGACTGTTGTGCTTAAATTCTTGTAAGTATTTGCCAAATGCATCGACGTTTGCTTCATCTAAAGCGGCCTCTACTTCATCTAGAATACAAAATGGTACGGTTTTAACGTTCATAATAGCAAATAATAAAGAAATAGCGGTTAGGGTTTTTTCTCCCCCACTTAAGGGCCCTACTGAAGATAATTTTTTCCCTGGGGGAACAGCCATGATTTCAATTCCAGTTTCTAAAAGATTTTCTGGGTCTGTGAGTTTTAATAACCCATTTCCTCCTTTAAACATTTTCCTAAAAATAGTTTGAAATTCTTCATTTATTTTAGTGAAGGTGGTACTAAATTTTTCAATCATGATGGTATCCATCTCTTTTATTATTTCTCTTAAATGAGTATTAGAGTTTTCTAAATCTTCTTTTTGGTTGTTTAAAAAATCAAATCTTACTTTTACTCTTTCATATTCATCAATGGCAAAAAGGTTTACGTTTCCTAATTTATGAATTTCATTTTTTAGATGTTTAACTTGCTCTTGGGCAATTTCTTTATCTAATTCTAAAATATAACTTATTTTAGCTTGTTCATAGGTTAAATTATAGCTTTCGTTTAAAGAGATTAGTAAACTATCTAATTTTGTATCCATTTTTACTAATTCCATCTCTTTATTTTTTAATTCCGTTTGCAATTTATTGTATTCACTGTTTTTCTGTTTAAATTCTTTTTCTAAAATTTCTATTTTTTCAGTTAATTCGCTTTTTTCATTTTTTGTAAATTCTAAATTGGCTTCTAATTTATTTTTCTTTTTTTCGGCTTCATTTACAAGTTCTAATAAAGCCATTAATTTTTGATCGACGTTGCCATTTTGTAAGCTTTCAGCGCCTTCTAACTCTTTACTTAAATCGCGTTGCTTTTCTTTTTTAGCGTTTAAGAAGCTTTCTTTTTCTTTTTTACTTTCTCTTAAATGGATTACTTTACGATTTAATTGTTCTTCTTGAATCTCTAATTCTTTTAATTTATCTTCAAATTGATTTAATTGTATCTTTAATTTTTCATTTTCATTATTGGTTTCTTCTAATGTTCTTTTTATTTTTTCTAATTCGTTTCTATCATTTAAAGAACTGTTTTCTTTACTTTTTCCACCAGTTAAAGACCCTCCGACATGCATAATGTCTCCTTCAAGTGTTACGACACGGTATTTATGTTCCATTAATTTACTAATGTTTGTCATGTCATCTATCGTTTTTACGACTAGTACTTGACCTAATTGGTTTTTAATGATGGCTTCATACGTTTTTTCATAATTGATTAAGTCGGAGGCTACGCCAATAAACCCCTCATTATTTTTTAGTTTGGTTAAAGCCTCTTCTGGAATAAATCTTTCTTTAATCGTGTTTAATGGAAAAAATGTCGCCCTTCCTAAACGGTTTTCTTTTAAGAATTGAATGGCTTCTTTTGCTATTTGTTCATCCTGAACCACAATAAAATTTACACTTGCTCCTAAAGCAATTTCAATCGCTTTTGCGTAGTCTTCTTTAACGTTTATTAATTTTCCAATTGTATTATGAATTCCTTTTAATCGTACGTTGTTTAATATATTTTTTACTGAAATGGGTGTTTTTAAATCTTGTTCTAATGTATTTTCTAAAATTTGTTTTTTACTGTTTAATTCAAAAAATGAACGGGTACTTACTTGAAGTTGATTTTGAAGTTTGTTTCTTTTTATTTTTTCTAAGCTGATGGTTTCATCAACATTTCTTAATTCATTTTCTTCTTTTTTTAATTCTTTTTCTAAATTTAAGATTTCATTATTAATTAAGTTTATGTCTCGGTCAAATGCATTTAACTCTTCTTTTAAGTGAATAATGTTTTGATCTATGTTTAATTCATTCTCCGCGTATTTTTTTCTTTCTTGATACATTAATCGTTCGTTTTGAAAGTTTTTAAATTCATTGATGCTTTTTAGCAATTCTTGATTTAAATTATTAATTTGTTCTTCTAATTTCATACTTTTTAGTTTTAATTCTTCCAAAGCACTTGATTCTTTTGATGCGTCTGATTCTTCTTTTAAAATGCATTGATTTAAATCGTTGATTTCTTGTTCAAGGGTTCGATGTTTGGTTTCTATGTGACTTATTTCATCAGTGATGGTTGCCACTTCAATATTTTTTAGTTTGTCTTTTAATTCTAAGTATGTTTTAGCGTTTTCGCTTTGTTCTTTTAAAGGTTCAATCGTTGTTTTTAATTCATCAATGACTAAATTGACTTTTCCTATATTTTCTAATGTTTTGTCTAATTTTTTTATACTTTCTTCTTTATGTTTTTTATATTTTAAAACGCCAGCGGCTTCTTCAAAGATGCTCCGACGGTCAATGGGCTTACTATTAATGACTTCACTAACACTTCCTTGACTTATAATGTTAAAAGATGAGGCACCAGCACCTGTATCTAAAAATAAATCCGTGATGTCTTTTAGGCGTACTTTAGTGTTATTAATAAAGTACTCACTTTCCCCACTTTGGTATAAAACTCTTTTGACTTCAATTTCAGTAAAATCACTTTTTAAGTAATGGTCTTGATTATCAAAGTTTAAAGAAACTTCAGCACGAGAGGCTTCTTTACGACTGGCTGAACCCATAAAAATAACATCACTCATCGCACTAGTTCCACGTAAAGATTTAACGGATTGCTCCCCTAAAACCCAACGTATGGCATCAACAATGTTCGATTTTCCACTTCCATTAGGACCAACAATACAGGTAATGTTGTTTTCTAACATAATATTTATTTTATCCGCAAACGACTTAAATCCATTTGCTTTAATACTTTTTAGATACATGTTTTCCTCCTTTATTTGCTTAATTATCGTTTTAATTCATTATTTTGTTCTTCCATATATTTTGCAATTAAATCATTTAATTCTTGTGAAGTAAAGTCATACTTATTAACAATTTAACAATAAAATTTTTCATCCATAAGTCCTCCTATTTTTTACAAGATTTTTGATAAGCATCTTTAGCGGCTTTTTGTTCGGCTTCTTTTTTTGAATGTCCTACTCCTCTACCATAAATCATGCCATTAATTTGTACTTCTATTGTAAAGGTACGGTTGTGAGCGGGACCTTCTTCTTTCGTTACAAGGTATTCTAAACTTTTTTTATCGGTTTGAACCATTTCTTGAAGCAAAGATTTATAGTCATAATTAAAACGAACTTTTTTTTCGATATAGGGTTTAATTAAATTTAAAGTATAATTTTTAGCCACTTCTAAGCCTTGTTCTAGATAAATAACCGCTAATACACTTTCAAATACATCTGCTACAATGGTATCGTTTACATCTTTTTCTTGACCATGACCGACTAGAATATATTTTTTTAAATCAATGTCTTCCGCATATGTCGCCAAGGCTTCTTCACAAACATAACTTGCCCTTATTTTGCTCATGTTACCTTCATTGTCTTTTGTATTTAAAAACAAGTATTCACTTGATATTAATTCTAAGACCGCATCGCCTAAAAATTCTAGACGTTCATAATTTTCTCCTCCTTTTTCGTTAGAATAGGAACTATGTGTTAAAGCGGTTTCTAATAGTACTTCATTTTTTATATTTATTCCTAAACTTTTAAGTTTTTCTTTCATAATCTGCCTCCAAATTTTCTTAAGTATTATACCATGGATTTCTAAAATTAGTAAATGAATGATATTGCAAGTTGAATATAAATAGGTTTATAATAACTACTTACAGGGAGTTTATTATGAATATTGTGCGTTTCATTAATCAGTTAATTTTTAAAAAGGTGTTGGAAATTCTAGTGGTTCTTTTTCTTATTTTTTTAGCTTTATTTTTAATATCTCGTAAGAGTTTTCAAGAGATTTTTGAAGAAATTTCTTATTTTAAAGCAATGAATTATACACAACTCTATACAGAAATCCATGAATCTTTTTATAAAGTTCATATTGTAAATGAAACGTATACAAAAGAGACTTTTCATTTAATAATGCATATTCAAGAAGATTTTATAAATCCTGAATGGATTCAGCTTAATATAAATGGAACTTTTTTTTCACTTCACGATTTTGAAAAGAAAGCTGAAAATACATTTTTAATTTTAAATGATTTTATCGTTGCAGCTGAAGAAACCTACACAATTCAGATTATTTATAAAAATGTGTTATTTTTAAATGCTGATTTTTATTTAGAAAATATTTTAAGAATTTAATCTTTATTGATGTGATTTTTTGTAGTAAAATGATGATATGAAAAAAGGAATTATTTTTATCATTCGATGTTATCAAATTGTTCCTTTTGCTTCACATAATCTTTGTCGTTTTTATCCTACTTGTAGCAATTATATGATTGAAGCAATAGAAAAATTTGGAGTAAAAAAAGGAATAAAAATGGGACTTAAAAGAATAAAAAAGTGTCATCCTAAAGGCACTTTTGGTTATGATCCTGTCCCTAAAGAAGGAGAAGATTTATGAAAAGATATTTAATTTTGCTCACATTAACCTGTATTTTATTGTTTGGAAGTGCTTGTAGTCAAAGCAACACGACCGAATTAAAAATTGCAACAACCATTTACCCTATTCATTATTTAGTTAATGAACTTTTTCCAAATGAAAATACTATTAGTATCTATCCTGATGGTGCTGATATCAAAAATTATACATTAACTGAAAAAAGAATTGAAGACTACAGTGCTAATGATTTATTTATTTACAATGGTTTATCTAATGAATTAAACATTGCAAAAGATTTAATTAATGCTAATAAGAATCTAAAAGTTATTGATGTATCTTATGGTTTAAAATTGAATTATGGTTTGGAAGAACTTTGGTTATCACCTAATTATTATTTAATGCTCGCTACAAATATTAAAAATAATTTAAAAAATTTAAGTGACAATAAATATTTTGTTGAAGAAATCGAAAAAAATTATAAAGTACTAGAGGAAAATTTATCCATTATGGATGCTAATTTAAGAGAAATTGCAAAAGATTCATTTAACCTTAATCGTAATACTATTGTTGCTTCAAGTTCACTTTTTAAATATTTACAAAATTATGGATTCCAAGTTATCGCTTTAGATGATGACACAATTAATTTAAATGAGATTAAAGAAAATTTTAAAAATGGGATTTATACAACTCTTTTTATGAAAAGTAGTGAAGAAAAAACAGATTTAATCAGAAACTTAGAACAAGAATATAAAGCAAAAGTTGTATCAGTTAATACTATGGAAACAATTACAAAAGAAGAAAAAGAAAATAATGATACTTATTTCCATATTATGGAAAATTATTTTGAAAATATTCGAAAAGCGACATTAGGAGAGTAATCTCTTTTTATTTTATTTTTTTGTCGATTATTTATATATGATTTTAACTTGACTCTCTTATAAAATTATTATAAAATAATAACAGGTCTTGGAGCAGTACTCAAGAGGCTGAAGAGGCGCCCCTGCTAAGGGTGTAGGTCGGGTAACTGGCGCGAGAGTTCAAATCTCTCCTGCTCCGCCATATAAGATTATAAAAAGATTTTGAATTTCAAAATCTTTTTTATTGGCTCTAGATAATTTAGTGGGGACTTAAAATTAAAGATTTCTAAGTAAATAAA
>CAJTUR010000033.1 GCA_910579535.1 uncultured Bacilli bacterium | reverse complement strand
CTAAAATTTCTTAATGTTTATTTTTTTCTCCCCACTAAATTATCTAGAGCCACTAATTCTAATTTTACTTCTAAAGCATCGTCGCCTTTTCTTTCTTTTAATTTAATGATTCTAGTGTATCCTCCATTACGTGTTTCATATCGTGATGCCAGTTCATTAAAAACTTTATCAACACATTCTTTGTTGTTATAAACAAAAGCAAGGGCTTTACGACGAGAAACTAATGTTCCACGTTTACCATAAGTTATTAAACGATCCACAAATTTTCTAACTTCTTTTGCTTTTTCTTCTGTTGTGATAATACTTTCATGAATAATTACATCAGCAGCTTGTCCTGCAAACACACTGTGTCTTTGTCTTGTTTCTCTACCTATTTTTCTATACGCCATATTAATCCTCCTTAATCTCGAAATTTAAGTCCCATTTCAACAACTTTATCTAAGACTTCTTTTAATGATTTTTTACCTAAGTTACGAATCTTTGTAACCTCAACTTCTCTTTTTGAAATTAAATCTTGAACCGTATGAATACCAGCTCTTTTTAAACAGTTATATGCTCTTACAGAAAATTCAATTTCTTCAATTGGGGTTTCTAATGTTTTTGTTATTGTATCTACTTTTTTCTCAGCCATTAATCCTGAGACATCACTAATCGTATTTAAATCTGATACGATATTGAAATGTTCAATTAAAATTTTTGCTGATAATGCCATACATTCTTCTGGAGTAATGCTTCCATTGGTATTAATACGCATAATAAGTTTATCATAATTTTCATTATGCCCTACACGTGCATTTTCAACTTCGTATGCTACTTTTTCTACGGGTGAATATAAAGAATCGATTGCTATTACACCAACTTTTTTGGTATCTAATTTATTTTGATTTTCTTTAGCATCTACGTAGCCTTTTCCATTTGATATGGTCATTTCCATATTAATTTTCCCACCTTCAACTAAATTACAAATAACTAAATCTTTATTTATAATTTCTAAATCTGGGTCACATTCAATATCTCCAGCTGTTACTGGTCCAGGTGTTGATTTATTTATATGAATTATTTTGTCTTCTTCGGTATGATTTTTTAGTACAACACTTTTTAAATTTAGGATGATACTTGTAACGTCTTCATAAACGCCCTCTATTTTTTGAAATTCATGTAAAACCCCATCAATTTTTACACTAGTGATTGCACATCCTGGCAAACTCGATAGCATGACACGCCTTAAAGCGTTTCCAATTGTTGTTCCAAATCCTCGTTCTAAAGGTTCTAATTCAAATGTTGCATAATGAGAATCTGTTGCATATTCTGTTATTTTGTATTCTGGTTTTTCAAACTTAATCATATTCTTGCTCCCTTTCGATCATTAATTTCTAGGACGTTTTGGTGGACGACATCCGTTATGTGGTACTGGTGTCACGTCTACAATACTTCTTATTTCAATGCCAGCTGCTTGAATAGAACGAATTGCATTTTCTCTACCATTTCCTAAACCTTTAACGAGTACATCAGCGATTTTTACCCCAGCATCAGCAGCCGCTTTTGCACAAGCTTCGGCACTCATTCCAGCAGCATAAGGTGTTTTCTTTTTGCTGCCTTTATAACCAATGGTTCCAGCTGATGCCCATGTAATGACGTTACCATTTTTTTCAGCAATAGTTACGATTGTATTATTGTAATTTGCATGAATATGAACAACTGCTTCTGGAATATTTTTCTTAACTTTTCTTTTTCTTCTGTTATATGCCATAGTTTACCTCCTATTTACCTACTTTTTTCTTATTTGCTACTACTTTTCCTTTACCTTTACGAGTACGTGCATTTCTGCTTGTTCTTTGACCTCTTACTGGTAAACCTTTTTTATGTCTTATTCCTTGATAGCAATTAATTTCCATTTTATTTTTAATAGACATTTGAACGTCACGACGAAGATCTCCTTCAACATCGTATTTATCTATTTCTTTACGAAGCGCTGTAATCTCACTGTCTGTTAAATCTTTAATTTTTTTAGTAGAATCGACTTTTGCATCATTACAAATGGTTAATGCTAAGCTTCTTCCAATTCCATAAATTGCTGTTAATCCAATACATACATGTTTTTCATTTGGTAGTTCAATATTTTTAATTCTTGCCATATATACCTCCTATTTTCCTTGGGTTTGTTTGTGTTTTGGATTTTCACAAATAACCATTACTTTTCCTTTTCTTTTGATTTTTTTACATTTTTTACATATTGGTTTTACTGATGGTCTTTTTTTCATAATTTATACCTCCCATTATCTTTTGTTCCATGTTATACGCCCACGTGTTAAGTCGTAAGGCGAAAGTTCTATTGTTACTGTATCACCTGGTAGAATACGTATCATGTTTACACGCATTTTACCAGAAACGTAGGCTTCTACAGTATGACCATTAGGTAATTCTACGATGTAATCGCCGCCTTTTACAACGTCTACTACTTTACCTTCAACTTCAATTTTTTCTTCTTTTTTTGAAGATTCATTTTTCGTTATATTTTTTTTCGCCATATTTATTCTCCTGTTAATATTTCATAGCCTTCATCTGTCACTAAAACAGTATGTTCAAAGTGAGCAGATGGGCTTCCATCTTTTGTTACAATTACCCAATCATCTTGATCGGTTAAACACACCTGTTTTTTTCCTAGATTTAACATAGGCTCTATTGCAATTGTCATGCCACTTTTTAATATTTTTCCTTTATTTGGTTCCCCAAAGTTTGGAATATCTGGCTCTTCATGAATACTGCTTCCAACACCATGACCGACTAATTCTTCAACCACACTTAATCCTTTGCTATGAGCAAAACTTTCAATGGCATGGCTAATGTCACCTATTTTAACACCATTTCGTACTTTACTCAAGCCGATGTATAGAGCTTCTTTGGTATTCTTTACTAAGTCTTCTCTGTCTTTATCTACTTTTCCTACAATATAGGTTCTCGCTGCATCTGAATGGTATCCTTTATAGCCGACACAAAAATCAATCGATACAATATCCTTTTCTTTTAATTTTCTGTTACTAGGTATGCCGTGTACTACTTCATCATTAATAGAGATGCAAATCGTATTAGGATAACCTTCAAAACCGAGCTGTGAAGGAATACAATCGTGTTTAATAATAAAGTTATAGGCAATTCGATCCAATTCAATCGTTTTTATACCAGGTTTGATGTGTTTTTTTAATTCTTCATGTGTTAAATAATTAATATGTCCTGCGTAACGCATCAATTCTATTTCACGTTCACTTTTTATACTAATCATTTTTAACCTCTATTATTTCTTTGACTTTTTTTATAATTTCTTCATAAGACTGATTGGCATCAATTGTTTTTAAAACTTCTAACTCTTGATAATAATTGATTAGAGGTTCGGTTTCTGTTTTAAATGTTTCTAAACGTATTTTAAAGGTTTCTTCGGTATCATCTAACCGAGTTATAAGATTGTTTTCACATTTATCACATCTATTTTCTTTTACAGGTTTAAATTCATCAAAATAAATGTTATAAGTCGTATTACATTGTTGACAAATTCTTCTACCTGTTGCTCTTTTTACTAAAGTGTTTTCATTAATTTCTAAGTTAATAACTATGTAGTTATTCACATTTAGTTTAGAAAATAATTCTGTTAAGTATTTGGCTTGATTTAGATTTCTAGGTACACCATCTAGTAAAAATGGTTTTTTTTCTACTTTTTTTAAGGCACTTTCTAAAACTCTAAAAATCAAGTTATCGTTAATAAATTTTCCTTCACGCATTAATATTTTAATTTCTCTTCCTAATTCCGATTCTTCTAAAGCTATTTTTCTTAATAACTCTCCTGTTGAAATATGAAGATAATTATATTTTTTCATTAAAAATTCACTAACTGTTCCTTTGCCAGCGGCTGGAGGAGCAATAAAGATAACGTTTTTCACTTATCTTCTGCTCCTTTTTTTGTATCGTCTTGATACTAATCCACTTTCAATTTGTTTATAAGTCTCTATTGCTACACCAACAACAATTAATATTCCTGTTCCACCAATTGTTACAGATGGAGGAAGTTTTAATACATTTGCCATTAGTATGGGTAATCCAGATAATATCACTAAGAATACCGATCCTACTATTGTGAGTTTTCCTAAAGATTTACTTATATAATCAGAGGTGTCTTTTCCAGGTCTAATCCCAGGAATATACCCTCCTCTTTTATTTAAGTCTTTACTCATTTCTTCAGGATTCATCATCATAAACGTATAAGCATATCCAAAGAATAATATTAATAAAATGTATAATATAAATCCAGTTGGAGTGGTATAAACAATGTATTTATTAATAAATTCTACTACGGCATTATTTTTAATGAGCCCCGCTACCGTTGATGGTATCGTTAAAACGATTGATGCAAAGATAACAGGAATGACACCTGCACTATTTATCTTAATTGGTAAAAATGAATTTTGATTTCCGTAAGCACTGGTTGTATGATTGGCGTATTGAATAGGAATTCTTCTTTCAGCTAGTGTAATCCAAATGATTCCTATTAAAACTAACAAATACATAATTAAGAATAAGGCAAATAAAGCAATGCCGATTGCTAAACTATAGGTTTCAGCTGTAATAAAGGTTTGGAACGCTCCTGAAAAAATTCCAGGCATACTTTGAATAATTCCAGCCATGATTAATAATGATGAGCCGTTCCCAATTCCTTTCATTGTTATTTGATCGCCTAACCATAATAGAAAAGAAGTTCCCGCTGTCATAACTAAAGATGTTTTTAACATAATCATGACATCATTCGTATTTAAATAAAATATAGAAATGACATACGCTTGTAAAAAGGCAAAAACAACAGCTAAATATCTATTAATTTTATTGATTTTTTGTCTTCCTACATATCCTTGCTCTTTTAATTCTTTAAAATAGGGAATGATGTCCATTTGAAGTAATTGAGTAATAATTGAAGCTGTTATGTATGGACTAACTCCTAATGCGAAGATTGAAAAGCTTCTTAAGCCTCCTCCACTCATTAAGTTAAAGATTTCCAAGAAACCTAGTTCTTCATATAGAACACTAGCCCAAGGAATGGTTATACCTGTCCCTAAACAAAATATTCCTAAAGCAAATAGAGTAAAATAGATTCTCTTTCGTAAATCTTTATTTTCTTTAGCAAAAATTTTGGTGATACGACGAATCATCTAAATCACCTCAGTTTTGCCACCAGCAGATTCAATAGCGCTTACAGCGGAAGTAGAAAAACGATTGGCTTTAACGGTTAGTTTTTTTTCTAATTTTCCATTTGCAAGAACTTTGATACCACTTAATTGTTTTTTAATTATTCCTCTTTCTTTTAAAATTTCGGGAGTTACTGTCTCACCATCATTAAAATACTTATTTAAATCACTTAAATTAATGCAAGCGTACTTTGTTTCAAATCTTTTATTATTAAATCCTCTTTTGGGTAATCTTCTATATAAAGGAGATTGTCCACCTTGAAACCAAGCTGAAATGCTTGCTCCACTTCTAGATTTTTGACCTTTTTCTCCATGAGTTGAATTCTTACCCATTCCAGATCCAGGTCCACGACCAACTATTTTTTTAGCTTTTTTTTCTTTTGTAGCTGGTAAGTTTTCTAATTTCATATTATAACTCCTCCACTTTCTTACCACGAAGAGCTGCTATTTTTGCTGGAGTTCTTTCACTTTTTAATGCTTCTAATGTCGCTTTGGCTACATTAATTTTAGCATTAGATCCAAGTGATTTTGAAATTACATCTTTAACTCCTGCAAGTTCTAATACACTTCTTGCAGCACCACCAGCAATAACTCCAGTACCTTTTACAGCTGGTTTAATTAAAACATTGGCTCTTCCAACTTTTCCATAAGCTTCATGTGGTATGGTTCTTCCATCCATAAGAGCCACTTTTGTAACATTTTTATTAGCCATCATACTTGCTTTTGCAATTGCAGCTGGAACTTCGTTTGCTTTTCCTGTTCCAATTCCAACTAAACCTTTACGATTTCCAACAACAACAGTTGCTGAAAAACGAAAATGTCTACCACCTTTAGTAACTTTAGTCACACGTCCAATAGAAATTACTTTTTCTTCTAAAAGTTTTTTGCGATTCTCTCTATTATCTTTGTTTTCTTTATGAAATTTCTTTTCATGTACTTCTTTTACTTCATTATTTTCTTTTTGCATGACGACCTCCCTAGAATTCCAATCCATTTTCACGAGCTGCTTCTGCTAAAGCTTTAACTCGACCATGATAAAGGTTTCCACCTCTATCAAATACCACTTTATTAATTTTTGCTTTGTTACATTTTTCAGCAATATCTTTTCCAACTAAAGTAGCTGCTTCACAGTTACTTCCATTTTTTAATTTTAAAGCCATTGATGAAGAAGAAACTAAAGTATTACCAGATTCATCGTCAATCACTTGAACATAAATACCACTATTTGATCTAAATACGCTTAATCTTGGTCTTTCTTTCGTTCCGCTTAAAGAGGCTCTTATACGATTATGTCTTCTAATTCGAGCTTCATTACTTGATTCTTTTTTTATCATACTATCCCTCCACCTATGCTGCTTTCTTACCTTCTTTACGACGAACATGTTCATCTTTATAACGAATTCCTTTACCTTTATAAGGCTCTGGTTCTCTTATTTTTCGAACATTAGCCGCAAATTCAGTTACCTTTTGTTTATCAATTCCACTTAAAGTAATTTCAGTATTACTTACAAGTTCAGCTTTAATTCCCGAAGGAATTTCAACATTAACAGGATGTGAATAACCTGCGTTTACAACAATTTTATTTCCTTGAACATTAAATTTGTATCCAACACCAACAGCTTCTAACCCTTTAGAAAATCCTTCAGATACACCAATAATCATATTATTTATTAGAGAATTTGTCGTTCCTTGCATAACATTTGCTTCTTTTGTATTTTTGACACATTTGGTAGTTAAATTATTTTCATTTATTTCAACATTAATTAAAGGAGAAACATTAAGAGATAATTCACCTTTTGCGCTTTTAACAGTTACCGTTTGCTTATCAATTGTAACGGTTACTCCTTCAGGTATTACTAAATTTCTATTTCCAATTCTACTCATAGGTTTTCCTTACCATACAAAGGCAAGTACTTCGCCTCCTAATCCAGCATTTCTTGCTTCTTTATCAGTCATAAGACCTTTACTTGTTGAAATAATGGCTATTCCTAATCCGTTTAATACACGAGGAATTTCATTTGATGCGGCATAAACTCGAAGTCCAGATTTACTAATTCTTTTTAAGCCAGTAATAACTCTTTCTTTCTTTTCTCCATATTTTAATGTTAACGTTAATTTATCACCTTTTATATCTTTTTCATAAACATAATCAGCAATGTATCCTTCACTTTTAAGAATGTTTGCTATTCCTAAAGTCATTTTTGTTCCTATAACTGTTACTGTATCATATTTCATTTGATTTGCATTACGAATTCTTGTAAGCATATCAGCTATTTTATCTTGTACCATAAAAATTCCTCCCTTCTACCAACTTGACTTCTTAACGCCAGGAATTTGTCCTTTGTTTGCTAATTCTCTAAAACATATACGACATAATTTATATTTTCTCAAAACACCATGAGGACGTCCACATCTTTCGCAACGAGTATAGGCACGAACTTTAAATTTCGGTGTTCTTTGTTGTTTGATTTTTAAACTTGTTTTTGCCAATTTTCCTTCACTCCTTAATTTCTAAAAGGCATTCCAAATGCTCTTAGTAAGCTTTCAGCTTCTTTATTTGTTTTTGCTGTTGTTACGAATACAATATCCATTCCTCTTATTTTTAAAATGTTATCGTATTCTATTTCAGGAAATATTAATTGTTCTTTAATCCCTAGAGTGTAATTTCCATGTCCATCGAAAGAATGATTAGAAATCCCTCTAAAATCTCTCACACGTGGTAAAGCAACTTTTATTAATTTTTCCATAAAGTTATACATATTTTCCCCACGAAGTGTTACTTTAGTACCAATAGTTTGGCCTTCTCTTAATTTAAATCCAGCGATTGATTTTCTTGCTTTAGTTACTACTGGTTTTTGTCCAGTTATGATTTCTAGGTCTTTTACAGCTGCTTCTATAAATTTATCATCATGAGATCCTTCACCCACACCCATGTTGATTACAATTTTATCTAATTTTGGAACTTGCATGACAGAAGTGTAATTGTTTTCTTTCATTAATGATGAAATAATTTCTTTATTGTAAATTTCTTTTAATGTACTCATAACTCACCTATTTATCTTTCTTTTCTTCTTGTTTAGAAGTTTTTTTCGTCGTCTTTTCGTCCTCTATTTTTTTTACATTTGATACATGAATTGGAGCAGACATTTCAATGATTCCACCTTTATCGTTATTGTTTGTTGGTTTTTGATGCTTTTTTACAATATTTATTCCTTCAACAATAACTTTGTCATCTTTTCTAAGCGTCGTAATCACTTTTCCTGTTTTACCTTTGTCTTTTCCAGCTATGATTTTAACATTATCGCCAACTTTTATTTTCATGTGCCCTCCTATAAAACCTCTGGAGCTAAAGATACAATTTTAGAGAAATCTTTTTCTCTTAATTCTCTAGCAACAGGTCCTAAAACTCTAGTTCCAACAGGTGATTTATCGTCTTTAATAATAACACAAGCGTTATCATCAAATTTGATATAAGACCCATCTTTTCTTTTCTTACCTTGTACACTTCTAACAATGACTGCTTTAACGACTTTTCCTTTTTTTAATCCAGAATTTGGGATCGCTTTTTTTACAGTCCCAACAACTACATCTCCAATGTTTCCAAATTTTCTTTTTGAGCCTCCAAGTACACGGATAACAAGTATTTCTCTTGCTCCTGTATTATCAGCAACTTTTAATTTTGTTTCTTGTTGTATCATAGTATTCCTCCTATAATATTACAGCTTCAATTAGGACACTTACAAGTTCATATCTTTTGGTTTTTGATAGTGGTCTTGTACTTCTAATTTTTACTGTATCTCCAACTTTTGCAATGTTCTTTTCATCATGAGCAGCGTATTTTTTTGAATATTTTACTCTTTTTCCATATAGTGGGTGACGTTTATATGTTTCAACTAGCACAGTAATTGTTTTATCATTTTTATTACTAACAACTTTACCAACTAATTCTTGTCTTTTTTCTTCCATTATTTGTTCCCTCCTGTGCTAACTTCATTTTTTCTTTCTTTTAGAATTGTTAACATTCTTGCAACATCTTTTCTTAATTCCTTTATTTTAGAAGGTTTTTCAAGTGATCCTGTTGCATTTTTAACACGTAAATTTAATAATTCTTTTTTGGTTTCTTTTACTTTTGTTTCAATTTCTTCATTACTTAAATTTCTTATTTCATTAACTTTCACTTGGAATTTCCTCCTTACTAACAAACTTAGTTGTTACTGGTAGTTTATGAGAAGCAAGTCTTAATGCTTCACGAGCAATTTCTTCAGAAACACCACTAATTTCAAACATTATTTTTCCTTCTTTAACTACTGCAACCCATTCGTCTACATTACCTTTACCTTTACCTTGACGAGTTTCAAGTGGTTTTTTAGTAATCGCTAAATGAGGAAAGATATTTATGTATACTTTTCCACCACGTTTCATATAACGAGTCATAGCAATACGAGCGGCTTCGATTTGACGAGCTGATATCCAATTTCCTTCTTTGGCCATTAATCCATATTCTCCAAAATGAAGCTCTGTGTTTCCTTTGGCATGACCATCATAAGTTAAACGATGAGGTTTTCTGTATTTAGTTCTTTTTGGCATCAACATTTTTGTCACTCTCCTTTTTTACATTTTTTGTAGGAAGAATTTCACCTTTGTAGATCCAAACTTTTACACCTATTTTTCCATAAGTTGTATCGGCTTCGCTATGAGCGTAATCAATATCAGCTCTTAATGTATGAAGAGGAACAGTTCCTTCAGTATATCCTTCTGTTCTTGCCATTTCAGCACCAGCAAGACGACCTGATACAGAAGTTTTAATTCCTTTTGCTCCTGCTTTCATTGTATTTCTTAAAGCTCTTTTTTGCGCGCTTCTAAATGGCGCACGATTTTCAATTTGAGCTGCAATATTATCAGCAACTAATTTTGCTACAACATCTGGATTTTTTACTTCTACAATAGAAATATATACTTCTTCTCCAACGCACTTTGATAAATCTTTACGTAAAGCTTCAATATCTTCACCACCACGACCAATAATAATTCCTGGTTTAGCGGTATTGATTGTTACTTCACATTTGTCTTTTTTTCTTTCAATAATAACTGAGGCAACAGCTGCATCTTTTAATTTTTTAGAGATGTATTTTCGAATTTTAATATCTTTATTTAAAGTACTACCAAAATCTTTTTTTGGTGCATACCAATTCGATTCCCAAGTTTTATTGACTCCAAGTCGATATCCTATTGGATTTACTTTTTGTCCCATCTATTTTGCCTCCTTACTGTCACTTACTTTAACTGTAATATGACTTGTTCTTTTATCTCTTCTATCTACATTTCCACGACTTGCAAATTTAATTCTTTTGTATACAGGTCCTGGATTGATATAACATTCGCTAACAAATAGGTCACTTTCATTTGCTCCCTCATTATTTACAGCATTCGCAACAGCGCTTTTTAATACTTTAATAATAAGTCGAGCAGCTTTCGTATTCGTTGTTTCTAATATCCCTTCAGCTGTTTCAATATCTTTTCCACGAATTAAGTCAAGAGTCATTCTTGCTTTTCTAGGTGCAATCATGGCACTTTTATGTATTGCAAAACTTTCCATTTACGTAACCTCCTACTTTTGTCCTGCGTGTCCGCCAAATTTTCGAGTGCTAGCGAACTCTCCTAATTTATGACCAACCATTTCTTCAGTAACATAAACGGGTATAAATTCTTTACCATTATGTACAGCAAAGGTATGACCAACGAAGTCAGGAAAAATTGTTGAACGACGAGAATATGTTTTTATTACTTCTTTTTTATTATTTTTATTAAGTTCTTGAACCTTTTTTAATAATCTATTAAAAACATAAGGTCCTTTTTTTAAACTTCTTGCCATAATTCCCTCCTACTTTTTCTTTCTACTAACAATTAATTTGTTAGATGCTTTTTTATTTTTTCTTGTCTTAAATCCAAGCGCTGGTTTACCCCAAGGTGTTACTGGTGTTTTACGACCAATTGGAGCACGTCCTTCACCACCACCATGAGGGTGATCGTTAGGGTTCATAACTGAACCACGGTTTGTAGGTTTAATTCCTAAATGTCTTTTTCTTCCAGCTTTACCAATGTTTACTAATTCATAATCTTCATTTCCTACTACACCAACGGTTGCATAGCATGTTCCTAAAACTTTTCTAGTCTCTCCAGATTGTAATCTTACTAAAACGTATTTTCCTTCACGACCTAATATTTGAGCTGAAGCTCCTGCACTACGGCAAATTTCAGCACCTTTTCCTGGTTTTAATTCAATACAATGAATGACTGTACCTACTGGAATATTTTCAAGTGGTAAAGCATTTCCTACTTTAATATCAGCATTAGGGCCACTTTCTATAATGGTTCCTACTGTTAAATCTTTTGGAGCAATAATGTATCTTTTTTCTCCATCTTTATAATTTACTAAAGCGATGTTTGCACTACGATTTGGATCGTATTCTATTGTTGCTACACGCGCTGTTACTCCTACTTTGTCTCTTTTAAAATCAATAGTACGATATTTTTGTTTGGCTCCTCCACCAATATGACGTACTGTTAATTTTCCTTGATTGTTACGACCACCTGTTTTTGTTTTCTTACTTGTTAAAGATTTAAGAGGTCGACTTGTTGTAATTTCTTCAAATGTTAATGTAGACATTCCCCTACGACCATTTGTCGTTGGCTTATATTTTTTTATTGCCATAAATACCTCCTATATTTCAATCGTTTCGCCGTCTTTTAGACTTACGATAGCTTTCTTATACGTTTTTGTTTTTCCAGTATATTTTCCAACTCTTTTGTCTTTTGGTTTCGTAATCAATGTATTAATTGTTTTTACATGAACTCCAAACTGTGCTTCAATGGTTTTTTTTATTTGAGTTTTCGTTGCTCTTTTGTCTACTTTAAAAGTATAAATATTTTTTTCAGCATTTTGCATACTTTTTTCAGTGACTACTGGTGCAAAAATAATATCAGGATTAGTCATTTTTTAAAACCTCCTCAATATATTCAATTGCTGGCTCATCAAATACTACATAATCAGCATTTATAAGATCATAACAATTGATTTCTTCAGCAAGGATTGCATAAGTGTAACTTAAATTTCTAGAAGCCATATAAAGATTTTCATTGTCTTCTTTCGTTACAAATAATACTTTGCCAGCTAAATTTAATGTTTCTAATAATTTTTTTACTTCTTTTGTTTTTAAAGATTCTATATTCATATTTTCTATAACAAATAATTCTTTTTCTTGAAGTTTATAAGTTAAAGCTGTTTTAAGAGCTAGTACTCTTTCTTTACGGTTTATTTTGAAGGTATAATCTCTTGGTGTTACTCCTAGAGCAATTCCACCTCCACGCCATAATGGTGAACGATTTGATCCAGCTCTTGCACGTCCTGTTCCTTTTTGTTTCCAAGGCTTTCTTCCTCCTCCAGAAACTTCACTTCTATTTTTAGTTTTTGCGGTTCCTTGACGTACAGCAGCGTGTTGCAAACGAATCATTTTATGTAAGCAATCATCATTAGTTTCTATTTTCCATATCGAATCACTTATTGTGATATCTTTAAGTTTTTCACCTTTTAGGTTTTTAAGTTCAACTTTTGCCATATTCTTTCCCTCCAATAAGTGTCCTAATTTTCTTCTTTAGACTCAGTTGTTTCTTCTACTGTTTCAGTAGAAACATTAGCCTTTTCCGTTTCTTCTGTGTTTGTAGCTTCATTTGTTGTTTCTGTTACTTCTTCTACTGTGTCTACAACATTTTCAACTTCTTCGGCATAAGTAATGACTTCGAATTCATTCTTTTTACCATTTCCTTTTACCGCTGACTTTATTAATACTAATGAATTTTTTGCTCCTGGAACGTTTCCACTTACTAAAATATAATTTTCTTCTGCATTGACTTCAACAATTTGTAAATTTTGAATGGTTATGGTTTCAGCCCCCATATGTCCTGGTAACTTTTTACCCTTCAAAACTCTTTTTGGTAACATCGTACCCATTGATCCTGGGCCTCTATGGTAATGAGAGCCATGACCCATTGGTCCACGATTTTGATTGTGTCTTTTAATTACACCTTGAAAACCTTTTCCCTTTGAAGTACCTGTGACGTCAACCACTTCTCCTACTTCAAATAAAGAGGCATCTATGGTTTGACCAATTTGATATTCTCCATCAACATTTCTTAATTCTTTTAAGAAGCGCTTAGGGGTTGTATTTGCTTTTTTTGCATGTCCTATTTCTTGTCTACTTGCATTTTTTTCTTTTTTTTCTACTACGCCAAGTTGAATAGCCTTGTAACCATCACTTTCAGAAGTTTTAACTTGCATCACTGTATTTGGAGTTACTTCAATTACAGTCACTGGAATTAATTTACCTTCTTTAGTAAATACTTGAGTCATTCCTAACTTGCGTCCTAAGATTCCTTTCATATTTTAAATTCCTTCCTTTATTATAATTTGATATCGATGTCTACGCCACCTGGTACATCCACATGAGTTAATGCATCAATAATTTCTTTACTAGGATCTAGTATATCGATTAGTCTTTTGTGAGTACGACTTTCGAATTGTTCTCTAGAATCTTTGTATTTATGAACTGCTCTTAAAACGGTTACACGTTCGATTTCCGTTGGAAGAGGAATCGGTCCACTTACTTTACCTCCTAGTCTTTTTACTGTTTCTACGATCTTTCCAGCCGCTAAATCTAATATTTTATTATCATAAGCTTTTAAATTGATACGTACTTTACTTTTTGACATTTTTACATGTTCTCCTTTCGCCTATATCTAGTATAGACTAGCTCCGTGCAAATTCCCTGAAAAAATAGATTTTGTTTTAACAACTCTACCTAGCGTATCAGCAACCTCACACATCCAAGCCGTCATACAGATTTAATTTTAACATTACATTATATGAAAATCAAGCCCAAAATTGCGTAATTTCGGGAAAATTGTTGAATTTTTTAAGTGACAAAAGTTGGTTTTCTTCTGTTATTCTATTTTTTAATTGGTCTTTATAGAAACATTTTTTTAATTATTTAACAAAAAAAGAAAATGCTTTATCATTTTCTTGGCTCTAGATAATTTAGTGGGGACTTAAAATTAAAGATTTCTAAGTAAATAAA
>CAJTUR010000032.1 GCA_910579535.1 uncultured Bacilli bacterium | reverse complement strand
TTACTGAGTGATTCCGATTAAAACCCCGTTGCTTGCGGCGGGTTGTAGTTTATAAAACTTTCTTCAAATGGAAAATATACATTACAAAAGGCTTATATAACCAATGCAATCCTATGTGCAAGACAAGGCGTAAACTATCGAGGCAACAATATAAATTTAAAACAATCAACGTTTGACTGTTGTGAATTTTTAAAAATACAAATAGATATAGTAAAACCAATTGTTCTAGCTCCTTTAGGCTATTATCCTTTACTTGCCTTGTCTAAAATATTTAATTTTAAAATAGAAAAAAATTTAAAAGAAAGTATTAAAACCATCCCTATAATAAAAGTAGAGCATTATGTTATAATACCTTTATACCATCCTGTTGCTCAAATAAAAAAAACAGACCAATTAAAACAGTACAGCAAAATATGGGAATATATAAAATAAAAGGAGAGAAAATGAAAAAGATAGAAGAATTTTTAATTGAAGCAAAAAAACAAACTTATGCAAATGGAAACGCGAGAAAATCAGAAAGTACGCGATTAAACTCTAACGATTATGAATATCAAAAAGAAAATATGATTTATCATGATACCTATTTTGGAGGAACCAATTTTATCGGAGAAGAAGTCATTTATAAAGACAAAGAAATCTATTGGGGAATGAATTATTATGGAGTAACTTTAGATGAAACATTAAGTGAAGAAGCCATGGATAAAGCCCTAAGACCCGCTTTAATGCAAGTAGGAAGCGATAACACCATTCCTGTAAGAGGACCAAAAGAGTGGATAAATGAAGAATACAAATACACATTTGAAGTAGAAGGAGATTTATCTTATTTTAATGGCACAGAAACCATTTATAAAAACGATAAAAAAATCTATGTCTTAAAATGTAGTGGAGGATTAATCAAAAAATAATGGAATTAAAAGGAAAACCCTATATTTTATTTCATATTCCTCATGCGTCTTTAAAACTTCCCAAAATCTTTTCTACCATTTGTATAAAAGATAAAAATTATATAGAAAAAACGAATTTATTTTTAAGCGATTATTTAACAGATCAATTGATTCCTAAATCGTATCCGAAACTTATTTTTAAGTATTCAAGAATTTTTTGTGATGTTGAAAAATTTAAAGAAGACAAAAAAGAAGAAATGGCAAAAAAGGGAATGGGCGTTATTTATAGTAGAGATTGTGAAAATGAAATAACAAAACCTAATAAAAAATATAGAAGAAAAGTCCTAAAATCTTATTATTTAAAACATCATAATAAATTAGATAAAAAGGTGACAGAAATATTAAAAAAGCAAAATAAATGTATCTTAATTGATTTTCATAGTTTTTCAGATGAAATGGTTTATAAATTATTTAGCATAACAGTCTCTCCAGATATTTGTATAGGAATAGATGAAAATTACACGAATGAGCAATTAAAAAGAATAACGATCGAACATTTTGAATCTTTTGGCTTTCAAGTAGAAATCAATACGCCCTATAAAGGAACAATGATTCCAAATAAATATCTGAATAAAAAAGATTATTCAAATCTAATTGGATGTGCGGATTATAAAATTCCTCAAGTTATGCATGGTTTGAGTATATTAGAATACAATAAAGAACTAGAAAATAAAATCGTCAACAAAATTGAAATTCCTGAAAATAGCGAATACGAAGTAGAGATTAGAGCAAGTATGCTTAGTGTCATAAATACGATTTATGAAAAAATGAACGGCACAATAGCCAGAATTGATATTAATGATTTTATTTGGAGTAAAGGGCAAGACAAAACAAAAAGTTACAAACCCTATCACTTAACCCGCACCACTTCTTATTAAATCTAGAAAAAATTGAATGAAGTCTTATAGAGACTTTTTTTTAATAAAACTAAAAAATAGTGGAACTTTTTTTTAAAATAAAACGATGAATAAAGTGAGGTGAGTAAAAATGGTGAGTGAAGAAATCCGGGAAAAATTTGAAATTTTTTATAAAGAAACCTACAAAGAAATAAGTAAATACGTCGTTTGTCATGTGAAAAGTTGTGATGACGTTGAAGACTTGCTTCAAATTATTTATTTAAATGCTTTTAAAGTACTAAAAAAGCAAAAAGAAATCACCAAAACTTATCTCCTAGGAATTGCTAAACATAAAATAAAAGACTATTATCGTTTTCGTTATAAAAATAAAACGGAAAATTTAGAGGAAGAAAACGATATCTCTACTTATCCAGACGAGCAAGATTTAGAAAAATTAGTTTCTTTAAAATACGATACGGAATATGTATGGAACTATTTAAAAAAGAAAAATATTCTTATTTTTCAAATTTTCTATTTCTATTTTGTTCTTTCTATGACACTAAAAGAAATTGCTAAAACCTTACAATTAACCGAATCAAATGTAAAACACTATCTTTATCGCACCTTAAAAGAATTAAAAGTAAAGGAGGATTTAAATGAATAAAAAAGATACTATTCCAAATATATTAAAAGAAAAAATAAACAATGAAGCAATACTCAAAAAAATAATCGAAGAAAAAAAATCCAACTCTCTAAAAAAGTTTGGTGAATGGTTGCTTCTTCCAATAAGTGTTTGTCTCTTTTTATTTTTCTCTCTAAAAATAGAATCAAACTATAAAAATTCAAAAAACACAAATCAATTCTTTAAATTACAAGAAAATAACGGACAAAATAGTGGAGAAAATAATTATTCAAATTCTCAAAAAGACAGTAGTTACGAAGCCATTGAAACGAAAGAAGAACTTAAATTGCCCTTTAAAGTCGAAAAAATCCCCATAGATCTTATCAAAACAAAAAATCAAAATCTCTATGTGTTAGAAAAAGACAAAAAAAAATTAGTGGGGTATCGAAAAACTTTTACTTCTAAAGATGAAAGTCGTCAGATAACTTTTGTAATCATGAAAAAGGAAGAAAATTTAAATCAAATCCTAGAGGAAAGAAAATACAAAAAAACACAGGAAAACGAAATCATCATGATTGAATTTAACTATAAAAATAAATATGTTCAAATGAAAACCATAAACATCACCGAAGAAGAAATAGAATCTTTCTTAAAGTCTATTTAGAAAGGCATTCCAAATGAAAAAGATAAAAAAGGTAGTATTATTAAGTTTAATTTTTGGATTTATTCTCAACATTCCTCGAAAAATTTATCAAGAGACTTATGAACAAAAAGAAAAATTTTCAGGAGAAAAAAAGATGGATGAAAAAGAGTCAAAAAAAGGATGGATGATAAAAGTAAACGATAAAATTTACCGTTTAGTAGGAGAAAGTCGTATTAAACCCACCTGTGGAACGGGTTGGTTATCTATTGAAAATGTTGTCTCCGAAAGTGAAGTCCCAACAGAAAACAATACGGCTAATTTCTCTGGAAGTATTAAATATTTATATTCAAACCAAAATCAAATAGAAGTTCTGGTGAATGACACATGGTATGAATTTATTAGTGAGGAGTAATAACAAATGCAAAAGAAAATAATTTTAAGTTTACTTTCACTTATATTAGTAGGAGGAGTGACTTATAAAACATTAAAAATAAAAGAAGAAAAATACCAAGAGAGTGCAATAGAGGTTGTCCTATCTTTAGAAGACAAAATAACAAAAAATTCCCTTTGGTGTGGAACATTTAATTTAATATGGAACGATTTAAAAACGGAGATTATAAAAAAAGATATTGAATTTACGCCGCAACTCGAAATTGTAGAAAATTTAAATAAGGGAACATTTACAAGTGACCAACTAAAAGAAGAAAGTTATTATAAAGTTTTAGGCCATCCTACTTATGCTTTAAAAAAACAAATAGAAAAAGATTTAAAAAAGAAATTTCAAGAAACGAGTGACATATTAAACAATTTTGAATGGACAGAAAAAGATAGTGATGATTATTTTTTATATACAATGTTAAAAAAAGAATTTTCTTTTGAAAAAGAATTTACCAAATTAAAAAAAGAAAACTTTAAAACAACTAAGAATGTGTCTTACTTTGGAATTGATGATTCTACTAGTGAAACGGTTTATGAAAACGTACAGATTCTTTATTACAAGAATGAGGAAAATTTTGCCATAAGCCTTAAAACAAAAGAAAAAGAAGAAATTATTCTAAGTCGAGGAATCAATAAAGAAAGTTTTCTCGAAATATATAAAGAAATTCAACAAAAAAGTGAAAAATATAAAGAAAAAAAATCATTTTTAAAAGGAGATTCCTTAAAAATTCCTTATCTAAATTTAAAAATAAAAAAGGAATTTAAAGAATTAGAACATAAAGATTTTTATTCCCAAAGTGGGGAAGGATACTATATTGATAAAGCTCTCCAAACTGTATCATTCGAATTAAATGAAAGAGGGGGCAAAATAAAAAGTGAAGCGGGCATGGGGATCAAGAATTTTAGTGGGCATGAAACCAGTTCGAGAAAAATGCATTTTAATGATGAATTTACACTATTTTTTAAAGAAGAAAATAAAACACTTCCTTACTTTGCCACTCAAATTACAGATATAGAAAACTTTAACTAAAAAACATTTCTTTTTGAAGATTTGTTTTTTTCTTTGGCTTTAGAATATAAAGGATTCATGCTATAATGAATACAAGGAAAGGAACTAAAAAAATGAAACTCATAGCATTTCAATCTTTAAAGGATGTGTCTGGCACATTAATCTAGAAGAAATAGAGACAATCGAAATACTTGGTAATAAAGAATACTGTTATGGGTCATTAAATTATATAAGAAAAAATGGCAAAAGAATAAATTGGCAAGAGGATTTTTATAAAAAATTAAAATAAAAGCAAATGAGGTGATAGTTTTGATAAATCGAACTTTATGATGATTATGAAAAAGGAAATAAAGCGAGTTTAATAGAATTTACAAACAAAACTTTCCCTCAAAATGGAACGGATAAACTTTTTATAGGTTGTTCTTTAATTATGTTTTCAAGATCAGGAGGCTTTAAACCTAGGTATAGTGTTTCAAGAGAAAAACTTTATTCTATCGTTTCCGCCGCTAAAGAAAGAATAGGAAGTACAAATTTATTAGCCTTTTACTTAGAAAGAGTGAATACACAAAAAGGAATTCATAAATATTTAGCAAAAGTATTGAAAGATAAGAATATTGAAAACTATGCGGATTTAATTTTAGAATACCTAGATCAGTTTAAACCGCAATTTGTTGAAAATCTAAAAAAAGATTATACGAGAAAAATAGAAGAATATGTAAAAAAGAAAAGAGAGAAGTTATAAGGGAAAAACTGAAATTATTTATTATAAATATGGAATGTTATGGACAAAAAAAGGTGGACTATTAATTAGAATTGATTCAGAAAGTTGTGATTTTAAAGAAAAAATAGAAAGTATTCCTATAGACAGGCGTGATCTTGAAATTGGTTACTTGACAGTGATACTTTCTACAAAAAAATATCTAGTAAAGAGATTAAGAAATTATTAGATATTTATGTAAAAATAAGTAAGGAATTAAAAGTAAATCCAAGTGATATAGATAAGTATTTATGGGAAATTGGAAGTTTATTTTGTACATCTAAAAAATGTCAAGAGTGTCCATTACATAAAAATGGTTGTGAATTTTCTTTAATTAGAAGTTAGAAAAGAGGAAAAAATAGATGTTTAATGAATTAAAAAGAGAGATAGAAAAATGTAACTATTGTGAAGAAAAATTTGGGTTTGAACCTCATCCAATATTTTGGGGACAAGAAAACTCAAAAATTGTTCAAATAAGTCTAGCTCCTTCAAGTGCTGTTCATAATAGTGGCAAACCCTTTACCGATATGAGCGGAAAAACATTAAAAAAAGAATGGTATCAAATTAGTGACGAAGAATTTTATAATGTCGATAACTTTTTTATTGGTGCAATAGCACATTGTTATTCAGAAAAAGATAAAAAGGGAAATGATAGACAGCCACCAAAATGCTGTTTTAACAAGTGGGTAGAAAAAGAACTAAAAATATTAAATAATGAAATCTAAATTATTATAAGTAATATTATAAATAAATAAATAAATTTAGATTACAAATAAGTTTTAATTGTTATAATTCAATAAAATGATATAATAAAAAAACAAAGGAGAAAAATAATGTCAAAAATAACCACTAAAACTATAATCAGTGATAAAATAGAAGAAATTGAAGAAAAAACGTTATACAATAGTAATTTTTATATTAAAGATTATCAAAGAGGATATCGTTGGGAGCCCAAACAAGTAGAAGACTTACTTGAAGATATTTATACTTTTTCCGAAGAAGATCTTAAACTAAAATATTGCTTACAACCCTTAATTGTAAAAAAAATAGAAAATATTTCTAATCAGCAAAGTTTATCAGTAATGGCAAATGGAAATAATGATAATGAAGTGAATGATGAAAATTTTGAGAAAAAAAATTGGGAATTAATAGATGGGCAGCAAAGATTAACGACAATATGGTTAATATTAAATATCTGTAACGAAACGATGGCCAGACCAAAACCATTACCTTACAATATTTTTTATGAAAATGTTCGTTTAATTGATAATGAATACATAACAATTGCTAAAGAAACAATAGGAAAATGGTTTTCTAAATTTGGACCAGTAAAAGATGATAAAATTTATTTAATTCAGAGTACTATTCGTAATAGAGTTCAATTCATTTGGTACGAAGTCGATCAAAACGCTCATTCAAATGATATTTTTAAAAAGATTAATATAGGTAAAATTCCTTTAACAAATGCGGAATTATTTAAAGCGCAGTTATTAAATCGAGATACTTTAAATGAAACGAAAGAAAAAACAAATGTTGAGTTTGAAAAAATAGCCATGGAATGGGATAAAATAGAGCAATCATTACATGATAATGATTTTTGGTATTTTATTTCTAATGATACAAATGATGAAAAAACTCGAATCGATTTTTTATTAGAACTTAAGGCAAAACAAATACAAAATGAAGAAAAAATAGAGACAAAGATTCAAGAAAATGATAACTTGTTTTCTTTTATTACCATAAATAATTTTATAAATAAAAAGCATTTAGAAAATCCAGAAAAATCCATATTTGAATTACAAGTAGACATTTGGAAAGAAATTGTTCAAATTCATGATACTTTAAAAGCATTTAGTAAAAATCAGGAAACTTATCATTATATTGGCTTTCTTGTTTGTATTAAAACAAAATCTAAAGACACATATATTGAACAGCTAATATCTAAAATAAAAAATAAAAAAAAATCAGAAATTAAAACGATATTATTAAACGATGTTTATAATGAATTAAAAAAAATAGATCTTAATCGATTAGACTATGAAACCGATAAAATTAAAATTAAAAACGTTTTACTATTTTTTAACATATTTACTTTAGTAGAAAGTTTAACGGATAGTAAATTTTCTTTTAAAAACTTTAAAGATAAAAAAACTTCATGGGATATTGAGCACATTCATGCACGAGCAACCGATCAAGAAATATTGCAATTAAATGATATAAATAAAAGGATAGAACTTTTAAATGGTATCAAAATAGAATTTGCAAATTTAGATTATAAAGATAAAATAGAAGAAATTGACGAATACATAGAGCAAAAATTAAATCCAAGCAATCCAAAAATAACTTCTGAACAATTCTTGAAATTTTATTGTGAAATGATAGATTTATGCGGTGACTTTGATGAAAATGGAATCGGAAATTTGACATTACTGGACTCAAAAACAAATAGATCCTATGGTAATAATTTATATCCAAGTAAAAGACGTGAAATTATCAAACGTGATAAAGGGGAAATATTTATTCCTGTATGTACAAAAAATGTATTTTTAAAAATGTATACAGAAAAAGCCGATAATATGATGAAATGGACAAATCAAGATGCATTAGATTACAAAAATGCGATTCAAGATGCTTTAGATAAATTTAAAAATATCGTTGAGGAGGCAAACAAATAATGGAAAATTCAAAATTAAACATCGGCGAAAAACAAACATTTTGGCAATTAATTTGTAATGAAAATTTAAAAATAAAAATTCCTTTAATTCAAAGAGATTATGTTCAAGGAAGAAATACACCTCAAGTTGAATTAGCAAGGAAGAATTTACTTCAAGATTTAGCCCAGGCTTTAACAACTTCAAAGACCGTGGATTTGAATTTTATTTATGGGAATATTGAAGAAATTTATTTTATTCCTATCGATGGTCAACAACGATTAACAACTTTATTTTTACTACACGTTTATGCTTTTGCTAAAGAGAATCAAATAGATTGTTTAAAAATAATAAAAGATAATTTTATATATGAAACGAGAATAACCACTGATCGATTTTTTAAAGCCTTAGTCCTAAATTTACCTATATTTTTTAAAGAAAAAAAGGATTCAGATTTAAAGGAATATATAAATGACGCTTCTTGGTTTTCGGATACTTGGCTAGACGATCCTTCTATTTACTCATCAATTATCGTTTTAGACGAAATAAATAAAACTTTTGCTCAGATTGAAGATATGGCGAAAAAATTGATTCAAGATGATTGTCCCATTTTTCTTATGTCTTTACGTATTTTTGATATGGGAAAAGCCAATGATTTATATATTAAAATGAATTCAAGAGGGAAAATTTTAAGCTATTTTGAATCATTTAAAGCAGAATTATTTGATTTTATTGATAGTAGAGAAAGTAGCAATTGGCCAAATTTTAAACGGAAAATAGATAATGACTGGCAGAATTTAATTTGGGAAGGATGTCGATTTAATACTTTAGATCCTTTTAAATTATGTGATATTAAATATTTATATCTTATTCATTTTATAATCGTTAATCGTGTCATTCCTAAAAAAGAAAATTATGAATTTTCAAAAATAAATAAAATGGTAAATAATAATGGATTCTTTGCTTTTGATAATTATAGAGAATTTTTACAGAATACTCCTAGTTTAAATGATATCTATCAGACGTTTGAATTTCTGAAATTTTTAAAAGAAGCAAATGAAGAGTGTTATACTAAAACAATGACATGGCTGATTAAAATAATAGAAAAACCAGAATGGTCAGAAAAAGTTTTAATTTTTGCCATAACAAAATACGCTGTAACAGAAAAAAATTGGAATATTAAAAATTTTTTAGATTATAATCGCATCATGAATAATCTTATTCAAAACACAGTCATTGATACAGAACAATTATATAGCAATGCTTGTAATAGTATAAATAATTTTAACGATTTAGTCTTTAAAGATGCGGAAACCTATTTTGCTACTAGAGAAGAAATAACAACTTCAAAAATAAATTTTTTCTTTAACAGAGAACAATTAAAAGAAGAAAGATATAAATGTCTTCTAATAAAGAGAAATGTTGAGTGGAAAAATGAATTAATTATGGCCGAAAAAAATACCTATTTTAACGGTGAAATTGCGTTTGCTCTTAAACTAACTGGTGCGGATTTAAATGATTTTTCTTCAAATGAGAAGCTTAAAATTGAAGAATTTAAAAATACTTGGAAAGAAATCGCATTATTATTTAATGATAACGGATTAACGATAGAAGATAATTTATTTAGCAGAGCTTTACTAACTTTTGGCGATTATTCTATCTTAGCTAATTCGAGTTATTCATTTTTCTTTGAAGGTAAAAAAGGCTATTTTAATTGGCGACGTATGCTACGTGAAAAAAAATCTTTCGATATTTTCAAGAAATTTTTTGATTCGATTAAACACATTAAGACAAATGAAGAGTTAGTTAATGAATTAAATTATAAAATAAATAGTTTTAATGATGAGAGCGATGAGTTTTTATTTTATTTGATTAAATATCCTGAATTATTTAAATACATGGATGAAAAGCGTTACATTATATGTAATAATAAATGGGAAAAACATAGAATTATTTTATACAGTAAATCAAGATTAAGTGCTGAATATTCAGAATTTCATACTTATATTTTAAAAGTTATTTTTAAAGAAAACATGAATTATCATTTTGGGCATGGATATTTAGATAATGAAGATTCATTTGCTCATATTGATTCAATTTGTAAAAAAGAGAGTTATATTGAATACGATGAAAAATTTAGAGATAAATTTGGAAATCCAATTATGAATGGCAATAAAGAAGTGGTATCAATCAAAGAAGCTATAGAATACATTAATAAAATAATAAAAGACAATAAGCTGAGTTAATTTAAATAATAACTTTAAAAGAAATAAACCGATTTATATATAATGCTCAAGATATAGAATATTTAATAAATATAGTCAAACCTTATAATTAAAAACTTTGTTTAAAATAAGTTTTTACACAATTTATTAAAATTGAGAAAAAGAGGTGAATGAGCAATTTTACTAATATATAAAAACAAAGATGGTAATATTATTGAAGATGCAATATATAAAGATGAAACATTATGACTTACACAAAAAGGAATGGCAAAATTTTTTGGTGTGCAAGTTCCCGCTATTTTTAAACATTTAAAGACTATTTTTGATGAAGATGAATTAAATAAAAATTCAGTTGTTTCCAAAATGGAAATAACTGCGGATGATGGTAAAAATATAATACAGAAGTTTATAATTTAGATGCCATTATTGCTGTAGGTTATAGAGTCAATTCAAAAAAAGCAATTGAATTTAGAATTTGGGCAACAAAAGTAGTAAAGGAATATATGACTAAAGGTTTTGCTTTAAATGATGAAAGATTCATTAGAGGAAATAAGTAAGGTAGCAAATACTTTGATGAATTACTAGAAAGAATTAAAGCAATTCGTGTTAGTGAAAGAATGGCATATCAAAAAATAACAGACTTGTTTATTGCAACATCAACAGACTACAATCTAAGTCAGAAGAAGCCTATACATTTTTTAAAATAGTTCAAAAGAAATTACATTATGCAATTAGTAGACATATCGCTGCGAACTAATATAGATTCCAATAAAGAGCATGTGGAACTTACAAATTGAAAGAATAGCCCTGATGGGTTAATATATAAATATGATGTATCCATTGCTAAAAATTATTTGAATGAAGAAGAAATGAATAAATTAAATGATTTAACAAATATGTTTTTAGTATTTGCAGAAGATGAAGCAAAAGAAAGACATGTTATGACAATGCAAGATTGGATTGATGCAACAGATGATTTGTTAAAATTTAGAAGAAAAGATGTATTAAAAAATAGTGGAAAATAATCAGGTTGAAAAATCTGACAATGATAATTAAATTAGGAGGTGATTTAATGAATGAAAATGTAAATGAAGGCAATAGTGTAAATCCTTCAGTTATCATTAAAAAAATAAGATTTAATGATGGCACAGAAATAGATTTAGGCAGTAATGATATAGTTGTTTTCGTTGGAGCAAATAATGTCGGTAAAAGTAGAGCATTAAAAGATATAAAAAATGATATTTTAGATGATACTTCAAAAAGAGTAATAATCAATGATATAGAATATAAAGATGAAAATTTCGAAGAAGATATTATGAAAAAATATTTTAAAAATAATTTTGAATTAGGATCTAATGGTTATGATATTGAAGTTGATGGAAGTCATACATATGGTTATAATGAACAAAACTTTCAAAACACAAAATCAGGAGATAAATACTTTTATAAGGCTTTATTTAGCTTTCTATCTACAGAAAGTAGATTGAATATGACATCTCCTATTTCTTATTCCTATATTAATGACAAATTAAGTTTTAACATTATGAGAAAACTTGAAAGGGATAAAAGAGTCATAACAACATTAAATGATATTTTATTTTCATGCTTTGGAAAGAAAATAGATGTTAGTGAAGGAATTTGGCAAAATTCTGTATCTAAGTTTTATAAATTTGGTACTAAAGATGAGATAGACAAATCCGTTGGTGCTGATACAAGAGAAGCTAGATGTTTATTAGAACCTTTAGAAAATTTAAATGATCAAGGAGATGGAATAAGAAGTGCTGTTGCAATTCTGTCATCTTTAATTACAACTACTCATTCGTTATATTTAATAGATGAACCAGAAACGTTTCTTCATCCTCCACAAGCCAGAATATTAGGTAAAAATATTGTTGATTTGTCCCAAAACAAACAGTGTTTTATTTCTACTCATAACATTGATTTGTTACGTGGAATGTTAGAAAAAAATTCTTCTAGAATCAAAATTATAAAAATAAATAGAACTGATAATGAGAATGAATTTCATAGTTTAGATAATGAGAGCATTAAAATCATTTCTAATGATAAAAATTTAAAGTACTCTAACATACTTAATGGTTTATTTTATAATATAGTTATTCTTTGTGAAAATGAAAGTGATTGTAAATTTTATTCTGCGTTATTAGAAAAATTAGATAGTGATGTATATAATAACACTCTATTTTGTGCAGTTGGCGGAAAAGATCAATTTAAAATAATAATTCCGTTGTTAAATAAATTGAAAATAAATTTTTTAGTTATTGCAGATTTAGATTTAATAAATAATTGTGATAAATTAAAAGATTTAATAAATTCAATAAAAGCTAATAAATATGATCAAATATCGTCGACACACCGCGATTTCTTGAGATTATTTGAAAGTGGAACTGACAGTCAGATAAAAAAACAGTCGGTAATAAAAGATGAAATACTTGGCTTGATTACCGATGCAACTTATATGTCTGATGAAACAGTTATTAAAATACGACAAGTATTAAAGAATATTAGTCATTTAAAATTATTGAAAAATTGCGGTAAATCTTGTCTTCCGCCTGGAGAGTGTGTACAAAAATATAATCAAATTATAGATTTTTTGAATAAGAATAATATTTTTGTAGTAGAGTATGGAGAAATAGAACGTTTTATCACTGAAATTGATGGTCATGGGAGTTCATGGGTTGAAGAAGTTTTCAAAAATTATCCTACACTTGATGAACCAGAATATAGTAATGCAAAAGAATTTATTAGAAAAGTATTTAAGATTGAATTGTTAGAAGAAGGTGAAAAAATTGAACGACAATAATCGACAAAATCAGACAAATATAAACTGGTTGATTACGATTTAATTAAGAACACCTTTAAACCCTTATAAATAAAGGAAATTATCCAATTTAGATCTTGCATATTTTCATTAAAAAATGGTAAAAAACAATAAAGATTCATAAAAATAGTAATTTTGGCGTTATTTATAATAGGAATTAGATAGGTGATTACGACATTTAAGAACATAAGAAAGAGGTGAATATAAATGGAAAATGATTTACAAATAACTACTCATGATTTTTTAATTTATCGTGATGATAATAACGATATTAAAGTAAATGTATTATTAATTAATAATGATATTTGGTTAACACAAAATTTAATTGCTGAATTATTTGGAGTAGGAAGAAGTACAATAACTGAGCATATTAATAATATAATAAATAGTGGTGAACTTAAGGAAGAAACTTCTGTCGGAATTTCCGACGAAAGTACAGGTGGAAGAAAATCTAAAATATACAATTTAGATATGATTATTGCGGTTGGTTATCGTGTTAATTCAAAAAAGGCAACACAGTTTAGAATATGGGCAACAAAAGTTTTAAAAGAATATCTAATTACTGGTGTTGCTATGGATGACGAGAGATTAAAAAATCCGAACTATTTTTTTGGAGAAGATTATTTTGAAAGAACACTAGAAAAAATTAGGAATATCAGGTCTAGCGAAAGAAGATTTTATCAAAAAATAACAGATATATATTCATCTTGTAGTATCGATTATGATAAAGATTCTGAAATAACTAAAACTTTTTTTAAAACTGTGCAGAACAAACTTCATTATTCGGTCACTGGTAATACTGCTGCGGAGATTATTTATAATAGAGTTGATTCAGAAAAAGATAATATGGGTTTAACAAATTGGACAGGTTCTCCAAATGGACCAATTTATAAATATGATGTTGATATTGCTAAAAATTATTTGACAGAAAAAGAATTAAAAAACTTAAATAGAATAGTTACTATGTATTTAGATTATGCTGAATTACAAGCAGAAAATCATAATGCGATGACAATGAAAGATTGGGTAGAAAAATTGGATGCATTTTTACAATTTAATGGGCAAGAAATACTGCATGATGCAGGAAAATATCTCATAAAGTAGCTCAAGAACTTGCATATAAAGAATTTGATAAGTTTAAGAAAAAACAAGACCAATTATATATTTCTGACTTCGATAAATTTATTGAAAGTACAAAATTATTAGAAACTTCAGAAAATAATAAAGATTAGTAAAAATTATCATTCATAATAAAAAACGCACATTTAACATTAATTGTATTTAAATATATAATTAGTTTGGAGTGTGATTTTATGAATAAATATAATATTGAAGAAATAAAAGAAAAATTAGAACGATGTAGAAATATGAAACTTGAAGATGTCACTTTAGAGGATGTAGATGAAATAACAGATATAAAAATAGATAGAAGAAAATCAAGTGAAGAAAGAATATTAGATTTTATTATGAAGACAAAGCATCCTTATATACCTGTTAAACACACGGTGCGTGTTTAACAGTCGGGCATAACCCCACTG
>CAJTUR010000031.1 GCA_910579535.1 uncultured Bacilli bacterium | reverse complement strand
TCTAATTAAAAACTATTTAAAACTGTCCAACTTTTGGGGTTCAGTTCAACTTGTCTTTTTATTTAATTTTTAAATATACTTAAAAATAGTGCTTTTGTATTTTCTAAACTGTAGCTAAGTGCGGTCTTACGTCCCTTGTTAGTTAATTTATTTTTTTCTTTTTCGCTCATATTTAAAGCTTCTATTATTTTATCTGCTACTTCTAAATCATCTGATGGATTAAAGGTGAGACTGTTTTCGTTATTTTTTAGGTAATCGCTAGGACCATACTTATTGCTACCAATGACTAAGGTTTCACAAGCCATCGCTTCTAATCCTGTAAGACCTAAACTTTCACTTTTTCTTCTTGTTGGGTAAACCAAAGCTTCGACACTATTATAGATATAAACGAGTTCTTGCTGGTCAACTAGAGGTTTTCTAATGATGCTTTTTTCAAGCTTATATTTTTTTATTAAATCATTCAGTTGATTCTCTTCTCGACCGCTTCCGACAAGGATAAATTTTATGTTCTTTAGTTTTTCCTTTTTTTTCAAATGATTCATCGCTTTTATTAAAGTATCGTAGCCTTTGTCTTTTTCAATGCGTCCTACAAATGCAAAGTACTTTGTTTTGCTATCCAAATTTAATTTTTTTTGGGCTTCCTTTTTTGGTATTTTATGAAATTTTACGATGTCGACTCCACCTGATGGGTACACGACTAGTTTATTTTTTGGCACGTTGTATTTTCTTAATAAAATGTTTTTAAAATAAAAGGAAGGGGCTACCACGACGTCCGCTAATTTTATTGAAAGACGACTAATAAATAAATAGCGCTCGTCTTCTTTTTGATCTGGGACTATATCGTTACCATGTGTATTCATGACCAACTTTGTTTCTTTAGAAAAAAGATAAGGAAGGAAAACACCGATAGGTGAATGAGAAGCAAAGTGGACATAAATGTAATTGTAATTATTAAAAATGGCTTTAAAAAAGGAGAAAGATACGAGTTTTAAATAAGAAAGGAATTTATTTATGAAACTGTCTTGTTTATGCATTACGACTAAATCCACTTTATAGCTATTGTTGATAAGTAAATCATAGGTGTTTTTAACAAATATTCCATAATGTGGGTATTTAAGACTTGGATACATATTCGATACGAGAAGAACATCTTTGTCTTCTTTCTTTTTATCTATTTTAAGAAATAAAAAAGATAATAAAAGAATTAAGAAAGGATTGGTTAGGGTGTTCTTTGTAACGAAAGATAAAACCAAGAAACAACTTAAAGCAAGTTTATTATTTTTAAATCTTTTGATTTTTATAAAGATATAAATAAGAAGGAAGGTATAAACTAAACACCCGATTCCTCCTAAAGAAGCGAAAAGATTTAAGGCGTCATTGTTATTCTGTAAAGAAAAATGCCCCCCTAATAAAATAGAACTAGAAGATAAGTCTAATTCGCTAAAAAGATTGGAAAAAGTTTTTTCTTTAATTAATGACATTCCCTCTATATTTGGTATAGATAAAGCTATAATTCCTAGGAGCATAGCTAGAAAGACTAAACTTTTTAATTCGTTCTTTTTTATACTTTTTAGAATTTTTTTATAATTGATGAAACAGAAAAGAACAATTATTGTTAATAAACTAATCGTATAAAGGGTATTTTTAGCTCTTAATGTTGTTAAAAAAATTAAAACAAAAAGCATCATTTTTAAAAGATAACTATGGCTTTTAAAAGCGTAAGTTAAAATAAAGGGTAAAAAAATTAAATTTAATAGATTAAGTTCGTCACCGTTTTGTAAAAATAAGGAAAGAATAAAAAAGAAGACAAAGAGAAACGTTATTTGATGATGATTTGCTTTTTTAGGAAGATTTGAAAAAAACAGGATAAACAAAGGAAGGGAAAAAAAGGTTAAAACTTGAGAAACGTTTATAAAAAAAGACCCTTTTATTGTAATTAAGTAAATGACTTCTATTAAAAAATAACCTATTAAGAAAAAAATCACTTTCTGATGATTTGTTTTTTTTAATAAATAAATCAGTACGATTAAGAAACAACTGGTGTTAACAACTAAAGAAAAATGATTGTTTTTAAAAAATAGCGGTGTGTATAAGTGGATGAATGAGAGGAACAAGATTCCTAAAGTTAATAAGTTATTTTTTATCCATTTCATTTCGTTTTTTCTCCTTTAAAAACAAATACTTTACTTAAGACATAATTAGCAACTATCACAACCACTTGGCTGATTAATTTCCCTATTCCATCGTTATAGTGCATTAACGTTACAATAAAAAACATGATTCCCATATCCATTAAAAGTGTTGCCATTCGTGAGGTAAAAAAACTAAAAATTTCTTTTATATAATTTTTTGATTGACTTTTAAATACAAATATACGATTGGTTATATAAGCAAATGTTACTGAAAAAAACCAAGAAATGAGATTAGCGATTTGAATTTCAAACGCATCTTCTGGATTTAAAAAGGTATGTGTACAAATAAAATAGGTACTTAAACTTACAAGGGTTGTTAATAAGCCTACTATAAGATAACTAATGATTTCTCGATTTTGAGCGATGAGTTTTTTTATTTTCATCTTTGGACTCCTTACTTCTTTTAAATAATATATCGGTTTTTAAAACAATAAATAAGAATACAATCATAAGACCAATATAGATAAATATAGCGTAATAGGTATCCCCTAAAGCATAAAAAATAGATACAGCGGCAAAGAGGATATCAATGGCATAGATAATTAAAAGAGATGAGCGTGTCGAGAATTTCATTTTAAGAAGTTGATGGTGAAAATGTTCTTTATCAGGCGTATTAAAGGGGTTTTGACCTTTTAAAATTCTTCTAATTATAGAAAAAAAGACATCAATTAGTGGGGTTGCTAATATTAAAAGAGGAATAATTAAAGAAGTAAAGGTAGCGGTTTTATATCCTAAAAGAGCAATGACAGCAATGATAAAACCTAAAAAGTTGCTTCCTGTGTCTCCTACATAAATTCTTGCGGGAGGAAAATTATAAACTAAAAATCCCCAAGTTGAACCTAGCATAATTAAAGATAAAGTGGTGTCTAATCCTTCTTTAGCATTCATAATAAAAGCTATGATAGCGATGGTTAAAAAGTAAATAGAACTAATTCCTGATGATAAGCCATCTAAACCATCGGATAAGTTTATAGCGTTAATGATTGAAACGATTATTATAATGGTGATGATGTAGCTCCATGGAGCTAAAAACGTGATGTTTACGCCTAAAATACTGACATAATCTAATGTAATTCCGCCATAAAAAGCAATGATGGCGGCGGAAGCTAATTGAACGACTAATTGATATTTTGCTTTAATTGGATTAATATCATCAATCATTCCCATAAGAATTAAAAGAAAACTTCCGATTAAAATGGAAAGCATTTGGATACTACTTCGTGCGTATAACATATAGCCAAGCATAAAAGATAAGAAGATAGCAAGTCCTCCCATAGTTGGCATGGGAATTTTATTTAAACGTCTTTTATTTGGATAATCTAGGGCTTTTACGTGTCGCGCTACTTTTTCAACTATTGGTGTTAATATTAAACTACTTAAAAAAGTTATAAATACGATTATAAATATGTCGTGACCATTCACATACATCAAAACCACTTCCAATTTCATTTTATCAAAAGCACTTTATAAAGTCTATATTATTTCTTTTTATAGTATGGAGCTAAAATTTAAAAAAATTAAAAAAATATTACTTTTCTTCCGTAATATTTTCTTCTTTCTTCTCTTCTTTAGTTTCTTTCTCTTCTAATTCTTTTTTCTTAGTATGTTTGGCTTTTGCTTTGTTGATAATCTTTTTATATTTACTACTTTTTCGAATCAAATAAATGATGATTAAAAGGAAAAACACTACTGTTCCGGCAAAAGCAATGGCTGAATAATAATAAGTTTTCTTTTCTTTTTCTAATGCTTCTATTTCTTCTTTATTCCAGATTTGAAAAGATTCTTCTTTAGTATCGTAACTGTAATAGTTGTATTCTCCTGTTTCTAGATTTAAAGCGTAAATAATAGCAAAGCGACTGTTCTCTTGAAATTTATAAGCGGAAACGTTTTGATCATTTATGTTAAGCGTTATTTTTTTATAATTTTCAATTTCTTCTTTGAAATCCGTAATGTAAAGCGTTAAATTGCTGTTTTTGTATTCGTGATAGAATTGATAGCTTTGTTCTTCTTCGTTATAAATCGCTAGAAAAATATCTCCAGAAGCATTTTTAATCCCTATTAAAGTCATTTTAGAAACATCATTATAAAATGCTGGAATATCAAACTCGTTTATTTTAATTGTTTTTTCTTCAAATAAGTTGGGTTGGGTTAAGCTTTTAGGATTTTTAATAATCGTATATTTCTCGTTATTGATAGTAATTTCTATAGGATTTTGATCTTCTACAATGACATTTACGGTGTATTCCATCGTTTTTCCGGTTTCACTCGTTACTAGGATTTTAAATGTGTTTATGCCTTCTGTTACTTCATATTCTCCGGTTCCTGTTAATGAAGCATGTGATTCATTTACTTTCGCGTCTAATTTAATTTTGTCTACGGTTGAGGGAACTTGGACTTTATAGTTTAAGGTTTCTTTATCAAATTTAGGACTCAGTTCATATCCTTCAACGGATAAAGATGCTAAACTGGCATCGCTTGATTTTTCACGTGGTGGCACGACTGTTGTCTTTTTGGTGACTGAAACATTGGTTGTTGCTCCATCTTCATTCGTTATGTCTCCTGTTGCTGTAAAAGAAATGACACCTAGGCTTGTTGCTTTACAAGTCACACTTAATGTTTTTGTCGCATTTTTTCCATTACTGGTAGCATCCGCAAAACTTGTGGTACACCCACTGGTTGACCCCGCTGAAGTTATTTTGACGTTCCAAGCGGCTGTTGCTTTTAACGTAAGGGTGGCTGTCACTGTATTTCCGTTTTCAACTGATGAAGGGGCATACATAGAGTAAGTAGCTGCCGCATGGGTAATAACTGGACATAATCCCATTATGATTAATAGACTTACTATTTTCTTTTTCATTTTTACCTCTATTCTTGAATTATATTATGGGTTCCTAAAAGATGTTGTCTTAATTTTAGAAGATCCGCTGAGTTTACATTGTTATTCACTAATTTTGCTGCTTCTAAATACGCTCCTGATAATTTAGCGGTTCCTTGTAAATGTTTTCTCATGGCTAATAAATCCGCTGAGTTAATCTTACCGTCTCCTGTTAAGTCTCCTAAAATAACAGCGGTGCTATTCTCATCCTTTAAATTAAACGTTGTTCCTGTTGAAATAATGTCTGTTGTACTATTAATTGCTATCTCTTTGTTTTGAAGTTTATTTTTAAGACTAGCAATGGATTCTCCTACATTAAATCCTTTAGCAAAATTATTAGTATTTTTAATTCCTATTGCTTCTAAGTTTGCACTTAGAGTAAGGGGTTTATCGTAGATGGTATCGTTTGCACAAAGGGTACAAAAGCCTCCACTTGCCCATTTTAATCCTTCTTTATAAGGAACACTAGCACTACTTTTAGCACCGATATTATAAAAATTAAATAAGCCAGAATACTCTATTCCACCATATTCAAATTTGTTTCCAGTGGTAGCGGCTCCTCCTCCTGTTCCTGATTCTTGACGGGCTAAAGAAGCTAAGTAAAGGGCACTGACATTCGATGTTTTTCCAGCTTCAATAAAAATTGAAGCGTAAGACTGATTGTCTAAAATAGAAATCCCACTCATAAAAGTATTATTTAAAATAGATTGAACTAAACTTTCTGTATGATTTTCTGAGTATTCAAGACTTTCAAATTGAAAAATGTACTTTTCATTTAAAAAGTTTCTAGGATCCATATAATAAGCGGTGGCTTCAAAATTAGGATAATACCAACCTTTATCGTTCCCAAATTGAACAGGACTTCCATCATCATTTAATTCGTAACATCCATTTGGTCCTTGAATGGCTCCTACTATTTTTTCTGTATTTACAGCAAAAGTAAAATCTTCATTCGTGTTTAAAGCTTTAAATTTCCAATTCGGATGAAGGGTATGTAATCTTCGTAAGTAGGGTTTATAGGATTCTGGGAACTCTTTTATTTTTTCTTCAAAGTCAGGATCGGTTATCGCGTCTTGTCTTTCTACAGTAGTTATGTTTCCTCCTGGACAATCGTATTTTTCTTGCATGTTATTAAAAATCGGTAGACTAAATTCAAAAGGTAAATCTAAAAAACCATTTTTATTGTAAGCATTGTAAGTTGTGATTGATTCACTTGATGGCGCGGTAATATTTGCCATGTACTGATGATTGTACATATTGTTTGTACTGGGATTCACATTGTATTTTTTTAAATAACTCGTAAATTGACCTTGAGCGATATAGGAACCACTGATGTAAATTCCTCCTCCCACAATGGATTTTTTGGGACTTGTCCAAGGTCGTTGGTATACATCATGATTACCGATTTTTACTCCTACCGCACAGACATAACCTGTATACCCTTTATAAGTCGCTTTATAAAAACCTGTTGTGCATCCTGATGTTGGAGCGGTTCTTTCTGTTCCCAACAATGTAATAATGTCTCCCGTAGAAAAATGAACTAATTTTTGATTGTTTAATGTATCTGTTGTGGGTCTTGTTCTTAAATATTGCGTTTCATTTAAGATGGTTCCGATGATTAATTCTTCGGCATGTACGTTTGCTTTAAAAGGAAAGAGTGAAGAAAATGATAAAGCAATAATTAGATTTATATTTAAAATTTTTTTTATTGTTTTTTTCATTTTTCTCCCTCCTATTGTCTTTATTATTATATCATTGAAATAGGAAAAAACAAAATTTATTGTCGTTTTTTTGTCAGTCTTTTGTCAATGCCTTTCTTTCATTTTATTCTTCTTTTTTATTTTTATTTAAAAGTGGTAATAAAGAAATAAATGTTGAAACCATGGGCTTGTTTAAGATATGACCAGAAAATAAAGAAATAAAGAGGAATAAGAATAAGCTAAGTTGATAGATGCCTTCTAACTTACTTTTTCTAATGCTTAGAATCATAAAAAGAAACCAAATAAGAAATCCGATGATTCCAATAGAATAGAAAATATCTAAAACGTCAATTTCAATGTCTTTTATTTTGTTTATTTTAGTTATTCCTATACCAAAAAGTTTTTCTTTTACCTCTCTTTCTTTATAATAACTGTGGACATTTTTTAAAAAACTTAGTCTCGTTGAAAAAATCACTTTATCAATTGTATCTATTGAAACAAAGTCTTTCATTGAATGAATTTGGTAATAATTTAAAGTGACTTTTAAATTTTTATATACTGGTGTTTTGGGTATAAGAAGACTACTAGTTAAAAGGAAAAGACCTATGGCAAGAATCATCAGACTCTTTCTTTTTTTAGAGAAGGATGGAACGTTTTTCTTTAAGCCTTTTAGGATAAAAAGAGTAAAAACAAGACCTATTCCTAAAAATAAAGTTTTTGTTCCTACTAGTACCATCACCGTCACTATTTCTAAGAAAAAAAAGAGTTTTAAAAAAAGGTTTTTTTGGGCTAAAATAAAGTTTAAAACAATAGGTAATAAACCTATAAAAAGAGCACTGAGTTCATTTCCACCATAAAAAAGGCCTAAGTAACCTTCTTTGTTTTCGTATACAATATCAAAACCTATATTAAATATGTAGGGAATAATGATTAAATTCATGTAGATGAAATAGAGCATAGTCATCAATTTTTCATTTATGCTTTTGTTTTCATAGTGATTAAAAAAAAGAAGTAAAAAAGGTAAGTAAAATAGTTTTATTAAGTTAAATGCTTCACTAAATAAAGCGTTTGTTGTTGAACTATAAAAATAAAACATCTCTATTATTAAATAGAAAATTAAAGCAAAGACTCCTTTTTTTTCTTTCTTTTTAATTACTAAATAGAAAAGAACAGATATAAAAAAGGCTCCTCTTATTAAAAGGCCAATTGATCCTTTCCAATTGTTGTGTATTCCTATAGAAGTTAGTACATCTAAAAAGGGTTGTAAAATTAAAAAAAGAAGGATACTTTTGTCTATTTTTTTTTGCATTTAAAACACCTCTTTTATTTTACCATTAAATCTAAAATTTGAAAATGCTTTCCTTTTTTATCTAGAAATGTCAATTATACGTCAATAAAAATCATTACTTGTAATCTACCTTTACTTTTTATATAATTGTAGATAATAGAGAAAGGAAGTAGACATGAAGGTATTATTTAGAAAATTAAAAAGGACCAATAAATTTGGGAAAGCGATTTACTTACTTCTCAACCTACTTTATATTGTTCTTTACATTTTATTTGTTAAGTCTATATTAAGTTTGGTAGGGATTGAAACAACGATTCGAATGGTTGTACTTGTTTTTTTCTCCCTATGGTTTTTCTTGTATTTACTTTTTGGTTTATCCACACTCATTGTAAAAAAATATAAAAAATTTGTTTTTTTAACGATTATAAGTCTCTTGTTATGCCTTGTGATGTTGTTTTCAAGCTTAGTTATCCATAAACTGTACAGTAAAATAGAAATGTTTACCAATCAAGAATATACCGTTTATACGACCAATTTAATTAGTTTAAAAGAAACAGAATTAAAGAGTACGAGTAAAATTGGCATGATTGACAATAATGAGGATATTGAAGGTTATGTTTTAGCGAATACCTTAAAGACTAAAGAAAATATTAAAGGTGAAATTAAATATTATGACGATTATTACATCATGTTAAATGCTTTATATAATAAAGAAATTGATGCTGTTTTTGTTTCTAGTAATTATGCGATTATTTTTGGAAGTGAAGCGGTGTTTGAACGTATTGGTGAGGAGACAAAAGTTCTTTATGAATACAGTGAAAAGTTAAAGACCAAGACGATTACTAGTAGTAATAAGAAATTAACTGAACCCTTCACTATTCTTTTGATGGGTGTTGATTCAGAGATTGATGGTTTAAATGCTAACGCGGCTTTTAATGGCGATACTTTAATGTTAATTACTTTTAATCCGAATACGCTAACAGCCACTATGTTTAGTATTCCAAGAGATACTTATGTTCCTATTGCTTGTAATCGAAATCGAAGTCATAAAATTAATTCTTCAGCGGCTTATGGAACAGAGTGTGTTATTAATACGGTTCAAAATTTAGTGGGAATTGATATTGATTATTATGCTAAGATTAATTTCAATGGAGTTATTGATCTTGTTAATGCTTTAGGTGGCTTAGATATTGATGTCGAACCTCCTGATTATAAAAATTATATTAAGCAATATGGTGAAGGAAGACTTTGTGAAAGTAATGCCAATCGAAGTATGAAAGATTTGGTTTGTATGAATACAGGTCCACAACATTTAAATGGAGAACAAACCCTTGCTTATGCCAGAAATAGACATGGTTATTTAGCAAGTGACTTAGCCAGAAATAGACATCAACAACAAATTGTTGAAGCGCTGTCTAAAAAGATTATGACTGTTAGTAGTTTTAGTGATTTCGAGAATTTATTAGATGTGATTGGTAAAAATATTGCTACTAATTTATCTACTACTCAACTCTTATCTTTTTATCAAACTTTAAAAAATATGTTATTTGAAAGTCTAAAGGGAAATGATTTTATTACCATTCAAAAAACCTATTTAGAGGTTTATAATTTACCTGTTATGGTAAGTGGCATGCAACTATCTGCTTTAGGTTATTATGAAAAGAGTTTAAAGACAATAAAAGACGCTTTGGAAGTTAATTTAGGAATTAAAAAGGAAGAAATGATTAAAACTTTTGAGTATGATTATAATGAAGTTTATGAATCTCCTGTCATAGGTAAAGGAATAAGGGGCGACAAAAATGAAACAACGGTTCCTAATTTAATTGGTAAGACGGTCAGTCAAGCGGAGGAATGGGCTAATCAAAATCATATTACTTTAATTAAAGAATTTGCTTGTAGTGATGGCATTCCTGGCCTTATTGGAAATCAAAATGTCTTAATTGGAACAAGTGTTAAAAGTATTAGTAGTATTACAATTACTATTAATGAAGCTTGTGACTCGAATGGACCTAATCAAAAACCTAATGAGGATGATGATGAAGATGAAAGTAATAAACCTGATATCGATTTACCACCAGGAGGTCCAAATGATGATAAACCTGGTTCTAATCCAGATGATTCGGGTACAGATCAAGATAATAATAATGGAAATGAAACCGATCCAGATGATACAATTGATAAACCTGAAATTCCGGTTCCAGGCACTCCTACCGAGGAAGAAAGTTAATCTTCCTTTTTTTTGGAAAAATTGATATGATGTTTAAGAGGGATAGAATGAAAAGTTATACAAAAAATCAGTTACAAAGACTTAGAATTGCATTAATTCTAAATAGTGATAAAAGAGTAAAATATATTTTAAAACATCATATTTTTAAAAGTGTTGGTGAGCATTTTTTTTTCCAACCCCGCTTTATTCCTTCTGATCCAAAACTCATTAAATTTCACAATAACGTTATTGTTACAAGCAATGTTACCTTTGTCACGCATGATGTTTTTCATTTAGGTTTAAATCATTTAAATCAAGGAGAATTTCTTTATAAGAATGGCTGTATTGAAATTATGGATAATGTATTTATTGGATGCAATACGACTATTCTTCCAAATGTTAAAATAGGCCCCAATGTGGTCATTGGAGCGGGAAGTGTTATTGTTAATGATGTGGCTCCTAATACAGTTGTAGCTGGTAATCCAGCACGTGTTATTGGAACGTTTGATGCTTATGTTTTAAAAAGAAAAGAAATTAAAGCCCTTTATGATGAAGAAAGTTTATGGAAAATATTTGAGCAAAATAAGAAGGATTTTTAAATTCTTTTTTTTATAAACAAAATTTATTTTTTATGTCTTTCTGAAATAAGGTCCTATTAATTATGATTTTAATAATAATTTGTTGTATTAAAAAAAATACTATTGCCCTACCCTAGTATAAGAAGCATTTTTAAGGCGTCAAACTACTCAATTTCATTAAACTTACCTTTGCTAATTAGAATAGAAATTAATAATATTTTCTCTAAAAATAAATAAAAGAAGAATAAAAAAGATTAATATCATAAAGGATTCAGGACTATAATTGTCTTCATGAGTTTTACCTTTAATTATAATCAAGCCTATTTCATCTAAAAATATCCCATTACTTATCGATAATAAATACATATTTGTATAAAAATTTGAAATTAAAAAAAGGATAATTGAAAACAGGAATCCAAACATCCAATGGTGTGTTCTAAAATTTTTTATAGTTGGGCTAGGTTTATTCAATTTATATACTAGTACTCTTGTGATTAGAATAGTTATCATCGTTATTAAAAAATATTTGTCATATAAAGCCATCGTATCACCAAGTTCATTTTAACATTATTTTTTATTATTTCATAGCTAAAAAAAGAACTATTGAATGATAGTACTACTACTTTGAGCATTTAAATCAAAGTCTGCAAATTCTTTTTTTAAAAACAAAGGATACGCTGCTGCTCCAATCATAGCGGCGTTATCAGTACAATATTTTATTTCTGGGATACTTAAATGCACCTTGTATTTATCTGCTATTTTCTGAATTTCATCTCTTAAATAGGAATTTGCGGCGACGCCTCCAGCAATAATCATATTTTTTATTTCTAAGTTTTTTAAGGCTAATTCGACTTTTCTTTTCAGTTCATCAATGGCCACTTCTTGAAAGCTACAGGCTAAGTCTTCTTTATTAATTTCTTTTCCTCTTTGATGTTCATTATGAACTAAGTTAATGATGCTTGATTTTAGACCACTAAAGCTAAAATTGTAGGTGTCATCGTTTACGGGTGTTGGTAATTGATAAGAGACTTTTCCAAGCTTTGCTAATTTATCTATATTTGGCCCTCCAGGATATTTTAAATCTAATACTCTTGCTACTTTATCGTAACATTCTCCAATAGCATCATCTAAAGTACTTCCTAATATTTGGAAATCATAGTCTTTTTTCATAAGTATTAAGTCCGTGTGTCCTCCACTTACGACAAGTGCTAATAGTGGGAAGTTTAAGGGTTCTTTTAAACTATTGGCGTAAATATGTCCAATGGTGTGATTTACTCCAATTAAAGGCTTTTTATACACAAGTGCCAAAGTTTTAGCAAATTCTACTCCAACAATTAAACTTCCTAAAAGGCCTGGTGAATACGTCACCGCAATCGCATCTATTATATCCATCTTTAATTTACTTTTTTTCAAGGTTTCTTCTAAAATAATTGTTATATTTTCTGTATGCATACGAGAAGCAATTTCTGGTACTACTCCTCCATATTCAGCATGAGTATCCATTTGTGTTAAAACGGTGCATGTTTCAACGGTAGAACCATTTTTTATAATCGCTATACTTGTTTCATCGCATGACGTTTCTATTGCTAGTATGTAATTATCTTTCATTTTTTATTTCCCTCCCCATTAAATAGGCATCTTCATTTTCATAATAATTTTTTCGAGTATTAATAATTGAAAAGTCAAATTTTTGATAGAGTTTAATGGCTGGTGTATTACTTTTTCTTACTTCTAAAGTAATCCATTTTATTTTTTCTTTTAATTCTGTAATTAAGTTATCCAATAAACAACTGGCAATTTTTTTATTACGAAACGCTTCTTTTACAATAATGTCTACAATATCAATTGTATTTTCTAATTCGATATACATTAGAAAACCTACAATTTCAGAATCTATTTCATAGACAAGTATTTTTGTATATTTATCGTTTATGATTTTTTCTAAATCATTGGTTTTAGAAAAATTTGAAGCTATTTGATTTCCAAGTTCATAAATGATAGCACTATCTTCTATTTTAAAACTTCTAATCATTTTTGAACCTCTATTTTTTTTACATATAATGGATTAACTAAATGAGGGTTTGTGGGCTCTATTTTTTTGGCGTATTGGATTAGTTTTAAGTAATCGATTTCTTTTTGGTCTATGCCATTTATTTGGTCTTCTAATTGTTTATATTCACTATTTTTCAAATATTTATAATCCTCTATTAAATCATTTTCTTCATTAAATTTAGCTATAAATACTCCGTTTTTTTCTCTTTCTATTATTATGACCTCTTCGTGTTTAAAAGAAATGGCTTTTAATAGTAAACTTGATATCATTTTTATAGGAACATTTAAGGTAAATGCCAAGGTTTTAGCTATTGTTACACCAATTCGAATTCCTGTAAAAGAACCTGGACCGTTGCATACGATAATTTCATTTATATCGCTAATTGCTATTTTTGCTTCTTTTAAACTTTCAATCAATTTAGGCATGGTATTCATGCTATGATTATAATTACATTCCATTTCTTTATGAACGATTTGTTCTTCATCTTTATAAATTATGATAATTATTTTATTGCAATGAGTATCTAAATATAAGGTATACATCTCTTTTTCTTCCTTTCAAAAGCCGAATTAAAAAGACTCTTAAATGAGTCTTATTATAACACATTTAGAGAACACTATCACATAAATCTTCGTAGTCTTTACCATGAGGTTCAAAAAATAATCTTCTAGTGTTTTCATCTATCACTTTAAATTTAATATCTAATCTTTCTTCTGGCAAACAATCACATATTAAGTCTGACCATTCAACAATTGATACACCACCACGGTTAAAATATTCGTCAAAACCTACTGTTTCACAAGCGCCTTCTAGTCGATAGACGTCCATATGGTATAATGGTAACTCCCCATTTAAATATTCTTTTACTAAATTAAAAGTTGGAGACGTGACGTTTTCATCAATGCCTAAAGCTTGTGCAAAACCTTTAACAAAAACAGTTTTTCCACTTCCAAGTTCTCCTTCTAAGCATAGAACCATATTTGGAAATTTTTCACTTTCAATATTTTGGGCTAATTCCAATGTATCCTCTTCGCTTCTGGATGTGAATTTATAGTCCATATTTTATCACCTAAAAATATTATAACAAATCAACTTAATTGTATTCAATGTTTTTATATTAATAATTGACAATTTTTTCTAATCTCTTCTATTTAAGTATTTTAAAGGATGTAAAATAGATTTACGTTCAAAATGCTTGCTGGCTTCAGTCATTAAATCTTTTAATAAATCCATCATTAATTTTCTCTGCTTTTCATTCAATTTGGTAAACTCTTTTAATAATCCTGGAATTTTTCTTAATTTTAATTTAATTAAATCTTCTACTGTTTCGATTTTATTTTTATCTAATAAATCAAAGAGAGTGTTTATAAACTCTTCCCGTTCTTTTTTTCCTATTTTTTGTAACCAATCCGTAATAGTCTGTTGAATTTTATTGCTTGTTTCATCTACTTTCTCTATTGTTATGAAATGGTCTTTGTTTACTTGCCACGATAAAGCGTCGTGTTGCCAAATTCCTACTGTATTGCTTTTTACTACTTTGTATTGCCCTTTGTGCGTTAAGAGCATGCCTATTATTGATGTTTCTGGTAAAATAGTAGTGATTTTAGGAAGAATAGTTTGATAATTCGGTAAGGCTATAAATTCATCTAAAAAACCTGGTCCATCGTTATTATAGACTGCTTTAATTCTTTTTTGAATGTTTTTTTTACAAAATGTTGCAGCATAAACAGCTAGATTGCCTCCTTTTGAATGGCCACCGATATAAATTTTTCGATGTTTAAATTTTACATGATTATTGATAAAACTCAGTGCTGAAATTTGAGAGGGAACCGCATCCATATAGCTTAAATTAAAATCTTCTTTCCAACCAATTAAATACTTATCGGTTCCCTTAAAGGCAATATAAATCGTATTTAAATCCATTTCTACTATTAAAGCTGAAAATTGTTTGGATTCACTTTTACTCATTTCATTTACAAATTTAATGATGTTTAAATTTCCAAAACGTGTAGAATTTTGAAGTTGACGATAAAAATTAATTGGATTGGTTGATAAAGCAAATTCTTTTAAAATTTCTTTTTCTGTGTATTTTTTAAAATAGCCCTCTATTGCATCTTTCATTTTTATTTTTTTATCAGCAATTCCTTCTAAATTTAAATAGGCCAACTCTGATAGAATTAAGTTATCAACTTCATTAAAGGGATTTACTTTAAATGATAAATCTCCACGCCATTTTAAGTAATCTTCAATATTTGCCATTTTTTCCTCACTTTTTCTTTTTGTTCTATTATAACGCAAAATCTATTTTTTTAAATAAAAAAAGTCTCAATTAATTTTATGAAATTAAAATAAAAAAAAGCCAAATTTCTCTAATTTGCCCTTATTTTCGTCCATTACATTTTTGTTCGATGTATTGGTCTATTTGATCATAAGCTAAATCTAATAAATAGATATCCTTGCCTTTAGATCCCAAGCGATATCTATCATCATTTATTTTATAAATACTCTGTAGACTATAGCCATCCACTAAAAAATCAAAAGATAAATCCGAAATTGGTGTTGCATAAACTTCCCCATCTAAACTAGTAAAACACTTGTATCCTTCTGGTAATTTCTCTCCTTCGTTAAAATTAACTAAGGCATAATACTCTCTTTTTTTTAGATGTTGTTTTGCCTTTTCTAAACTTATATAACCTTTTATAAAAATATTACTTGTTCTTTTGTCATTGTTATAATAAAAATCTTGATTTGTATCTTTTTCAAAAATTTCATCGTAATCCATATTAACCCCTTCCAAATAAAGTATAACCTATTAAATTATAATTTAAAAGCAAAAAAAAAATAGGCAACTCCCTATCTTCGCTTACACTATTGTCGGCGTATCAGTGCTTAACTTCTCTGTTCGGTATGGGAAGAGGTGTATCCACTGAGCTATCGTCACCTATAAAGGATTTTGTCCTTTAAAAACAAGATAATGTATTCATCTAATTAAATAAATAAGTTAAATCCTCGATCTATTAGTACTAGTCAGCTCAACGTATCGCTACGCTTCCACCTCTAGCCTATCAAC
>CAJTUR010000030.1 GCA_910579535.1 uncultured Bacilli bacterium | reverse complement strand
CTTAAACACTAGGTTTGAGAGATTTTGGCCTTCTAAAACTGTCAAAGTCAGGATTTTAACATATAAAATTTAAAAATGGTAATTTTTTTTTAATTATGCTACAATAAATAAAAGGTGATATTAATGGAAAAAATGCCTCCTATTTCTAAGATTTATGAAGCGTATTCTTGTCTTGCCGATCATCGAATAGAAATGAGTGAAAATGAAGCAAAGGTGACAAGTTCAGATTATAAAAAAATTTATACTATAAAATGGAAAGATTCTGTTTATTCTTCTAATGATAACGCTTCTTATTGGCAAGGTTATCCAGGTTACCCTGTTCTTGCAGTATTAATGATTCAAAATAAACTTGATTATAACAAAGAAATTCTTCCTCTTTTCAAAAATATTAATTGGCATGAATTAAATTTAAAACATAAAAGAGATTATGATAAAGCCATTGAAGAAGTTTTACAGACAATGGCTGATGATAAAAAAATTATTGTAGAATCTACAGAAAAAACCTATGAAATTTTAAAAAAAATGTCAATTTCTATTAAAAAGAAAATATAATACTAATAAATACTCTATTTTTTTGATAAAAGTACTTGCAATAACAAAAAAAATAGGTTAAAATGAAATAGTCATCGAGAAAGATGGGCTTATAGCTCAGATGGTTAGAGCGCACGCCTGATAAGCGTGAGGTCGGAGGTTCAAGTCCCCCCAAGCCCACCATTTTGGCCAGTTGGTGAAGCGGCTTAACACACTGCCCTTTCACGGCAGCATTCACGGGTCCGAATCCCGTACTGGTCACCATTAATTTGATTAAATGCCTTGGAAACAAGGCTTTTTTATGTTTAAATTTTATTCTTATTTTATCAACTTCTGGATAATTTTGAAATTTTGCACAAATTCTTTAATACAACCGCTTGTAGAAATTAAGTATTTTTCTCTAAATTATCAAAATAATTTTTATTTTTGGAAAAATAATTATGAATACTCGGAGTAAATTTAAAAGAAGCTTTAATTAAAGAATTTAACTTTCATGTAAAATAAAAAACATCCAAGTAATAAACTGACGTTTTTTTATTTTATAAATCTACTTTTTATGTGTTAAAACCCGACAACTATATTTCGCAAATTATTATCACATAGCCTATCAAAAAATTCATAATACATTCTTAGATTAGACGCGTATGTTTTGAAAAAACCATTCTCTCCTATATATGCTAAAGTACAATTGTTAAAATTATGCCCTTTGTTGAAACCATCGCAACAAATAAAATTAATGTCATTATTAGAATATTTTTTAATAAGTTCAGATATAAACTGTAAATATTCACGACTTATTTCTTTTGATAAATTATTTTTATCAAAATTTATTCCAACAGAATATTTCTCATTTGGCTGATAATTCGGGTATTTTTCTGTTAACATTAACTTAAACGGAATTTCTCCTTTTATTAAAAAGCTTGAAGTATAAATTGGTAAAGTAGGGTCACCAAACATTACATCATCTGCCGTTGGAAATAAACTTGGGTCATTATGAAAATAGTCATAATAAAGAACCCTTAAAGTATCTATCTCATTTTTAAAAATGAATTTTTGATATCTGTCATCTCCTAATTCTGGCTTTTTAGAAATATATCCACCATTTTTTTGTTGTTCTTCTAATATTTGAAGTTTTCGTTCTAAGTCTGTTATTTTCATTTTTTGGTGGTCAATTAGTTCTTCATTTCCTTGTTTTCCTGACAGTCTATTTATAAAATCTTTTTGAAATTGAATTTCGCTTTTTAATGATTCAATTTTTTGAGCAATTTTTTTCAATTTAAAATTCCTTTCTTAACTTGGCAAATACTATACGATATAAAAGAATAAAAGTCAATTTTTCAGCTGTTTCTTTACTTCAAAATAGAGGTTTTGTTTTGTAGCACCATTTATAAATCAATAAAAAAAAACTTCTTTGCATAAAAATTAATATGGGAAATAATGCAATGGACAATGAAACGTTTAATGAAGTACGTGTAGAAGATTATATATGGATTATCTACATATTTTTAGCAATCTTTGCTCTTGTTTCTAATCATTATGAAAAAGAATATTTAAAAAAACATGAAAAAAAAGATGAAAATATTTTTAGAACGATAAATACAGAGATTTTTATTGTGACTTTCATCATTTATATTTATTTTGCTTATATTAATTTTAAACATATAAAAAGACTAAATCGAAACTCTAGTCTTAAAGAAATTATTCTTGCGAATGCGGGATTAGTAGCTGCTCTTCTCTTTCTAATTGGAGGAGGTATTTCACTTGCTATTAGCGTTATTGGAGATGATGAAGATGACTTCTTTTTAAATTTCTTCTAGTCTGCCGTTATGCTTCGATACAAAGAATGTTTTTCTAAAGTTTTATCTTTTAAACTTGCTAGTTCTGATACACTGACCACTTGAAAACCTCTAGCGTACAACAGAGGTAGTACTTCTCTTACGGCTTCAACCGTTGTTTCATAGCAATCGTGCATTAAAATAATGTCTCCATCTTTTGCATTTTCTAAAATATGATTCACAATATGGTCTTTATTTCGATGAAGCCAATCTTCGGTATCCACATTCCAATTTATAAATATCGTATCTAAACTTTCTTTTATTTCTTTATTAATGTTTCCATAAGGAGGTCTTGTATAAATCATTTCTTGGTTGGTAATTCGTCTGTAAGTTTCTTTTGTTTTTTCCTCTCCTTCAATAATATCATTTATTTTTTGTCTTGCCATATTTTTATGCGCATAAGAATGACTTCCTATTTCATTCCCATTTTTTAATACGTTTTGCATGACACTTGCCCCTGTTTCCATTCGGTTTCCTACCATAAAAAAGGTGGCGTGGGCCTTATTTTCTTTTAATATTTCAACTAACTCATTGGTATAGTTTCCACTAGGTCCATCATCAAAAGTGAAGGCAATGGTTTTTTTGTCTTTTTTATAATTATAGCCCTCTTCTCTTTTGGAATCGGATGCATAAAAGTTGTATTCTATGCATTCTTGAATTTCTTGGTAATTTACAGTTAAAAATAAATTTTCTTCAATTGGAAGCATCAAATCGTTTTCATAATTTATTATTAAATCGTTTTCTAATAAGTAAGTTTTATTTTGACTTTCTTTTAATTTTTCAGCAATAAATTTTGGGTATTTTAAATCTAATAACTCTTTTATTTTTTTTTGAAACGCTTCTTTTTTATCTTCTTTTATAAAAAATTCAAAATCTTTCACTTCTCCTGTTTTTGTATCTATAAAATAACTGTTTTTTTTATTTTCATTTTGAAATGCTAAATAAATAAATTGATTGTAATTTTTATTCGTTATTAATTCTTTATCTGCATTATTATTAATAATACTATTTACTGTATTAATGGTCTTCTTTTCTTCACTAAATACATTTTTTACTAATTTATCTTTATTTAAAAATAAAATGGGTAAAGAAATTAAGAGCATGCCTACGATTAAGCTTTTTAAAATTAATTCATTTTTCATACAACATCACTACCTTTAGTATAACAATTTTTGATTAATTCATAACCCTTTTGAACATTCTTTCTAAATCGTAAATGGAAAATTTAATAATAGTGGGTCTTCCATGAGGACAGTTATAGGGATTATCACATAAAACCAATTCTCGTAATAATTCTTCTACTGCTTCTGTTGAAATTCTCATATTGGCTTTAATGCTCATTTTACAAGCCAAAGTGATGGCAAGTTGTTCATTGAATTTTACAGGGTCAAAAGTTCCTTGCTTAATTAAAATATCTATAATTTTATGAATACTTTCCTCTTCATATCCTTCTTTTAACCAAGTAGGATGTTCTTTAAAAACAAAGGTATTAATACCAAATTCTTCCACTTTAAATCCCATATTTATTAAAACTTCTAAATGATTTTTAAGTGTAATGTATTCACTTGCTGAAAGTTCAATCGTGATAGGAAATAAAAGCGAAGTTGTGGTTATTTCTTTTGTTTTTAAGGCATTTAAGTATTTTTCATAATTGATTCTTTCTTGAGCGGCGTGTTGATCGATTAAATATACGCCCTCTTCATTTTGGGCAATAATATAGGTACCTAAGGCAACACCTACTGGATAAAGAACTAAGCTTTTCATCTCTTCATTTAGGATTAATGGTTCTTCTTTTTCTTCATAGGTTAAATCTAACATGACTTGACTTTTTTCTTGATAATGGTCTTCTTTTTTTTCAGTTTCTTTAATTAAGGTTTCGACCATTTCTTCTTTTGTGTCATTATAACTTGGTGTTTTTAAGGCACTTGGAATTAATAAATTTTTATAAAGGGCTTCTTTGATGGTTTCATAAATCAGTTGATAAATTTCATTAATTTTAGAAAGTTTAATGTCTTGTTTAGTGGGATGAATGTTTACATCAATTAAAGTTGGGTCTGTATTTATTTTTAAAATAACAATAGGAAATTTAGTATCAGGTTTGTAGGTGTAGTAAGCATCGTTAATAGCTCGATTGAGGTCATAGTTTTTAATGATGCGATCGTTGACCATCGTTATAAAATGATTACGATTTGATTTTAATATTTCAGGTTTACAGATGTAACCGTAAAGATCAAAATCATCATTACTGGTTTTAATTTCTAGCATTTTTGAAGAAACGGATAAACCATAAATTTCATGAATGCATTTTTTTAGGTCCCCACTTCCGGTCGTTTTGACAAGCGTGTGCCCATCATTAAAGAGTTCAAATGCAATTTTATCATGAGAAAGGCTCAGTTTTTCGATTAATGAAACAATGGATGCTAACTCGGCACTTTCACTTTTTAAATATTTTAAACGAGCGGGTGTGTTATAAAATAAGTCTGTGATGGTAAGGCTTGTTCCTTTTCTTAAATCTGAGGTGGTACTTGATAGTTGTTTTCCACCATGAATAATGATTTCTGTTCCACTTTTTCCATCTGAGGTTTTTAATGTTACTTTACTAACACTCGCAATAGAGGGGAGTGCTTCTCCTCTAAATCCTAAAGTATCAATAAAAAATAAGTCATCGTCTCGAATAAGTTTACTTGTGGCGTGTCTTAAAAACGCATTTTCAGCGTCTTTTTCATCCATCCCATCCCCATCATCTACTACATTTACCGCTTTTAGTCCTCCTTCTAAAAGACTAATGGTAATATGTTTGGCATGAGCATCAATACTATTCTCTACTAGTTCTTTTACCACACTCGATATTTTTTCAACTACTTCTCCTGCCGCTATTTTGTTGGCTAAATTTTCACTCATTATTTTTATTTTACTCATTCTTTTTCACCAAATATACTTTCTCTTTTTGCTATTTCCATTTCTTCTTTTGTATAAATCATGACCTCAGTTTCGGTCTTAAAATTAATAAAACCGATGGCATTTAAAACTAAATCTTCATTTTTCTTTAGTTTTTTCTCATTTTTACATGCCTCTTTTAAAGTGTTATTCTTTTCATAAATTTTAGTTATTTGTAATTCATTATTTACGTAAAGCGTCAAATTTGCCTTTTCGCTCTTGTTTTCTATACGAATGAAGTCTTCAATAAGAAGGCTTGCTCCTTTTTTCAATTGATAAGTTATGGGTTTTAATTCCTTTTTAGGATTTATTTTTTTATAAAATTTTTGATTCTTCACAAGTTGAGATGAATATTGAAGGCCTGGTGTATCGATAAGGGTTAGTTCTTCTATTTTTATTTTTATAAAGTTTAGAGTTGTGTTGGGATAAACACTCGTTGTCACTGTCTTTTCTTCTTTTAAAGCATTTATTAAAGTACTTTTACCCACATTTGTGTAGCCAACAAGGTAAGCTTGTTTTTGTTTTTTTTCTTTTAATCGATTTAACAAAGATTTATAGCTCTCTTTTCGTTTTGTACTTATAAATAAAAGTTCTTCTTGAATTCCTAGAGTTCTTTTTAACCAAGAGGCTATTTTTTCTTTTTTTAAAGATTTAGGCCAATAATCTATTTTAGTTAAAACTAAACTTTTAGGCTTTTTTATTCTGTGATAGCTTTCTAACATTTCGTCATTGATGTTTAATAAATCAACTAAAAAGAAAACGAAAGTTTCGTCTTTATTAATCGATTCTATGATTTCTCGATTGGTTTTCACTTTTCCTTCTGAAAATTCATTATAATTTCTTATTTTAAAACATCTTTGACAAAGCGTTTCATTTTTTTTCTCTTCGGGAATGTAGCCCATTTTTGTTTTATTTTCCGTCTGAAGGGGGATTCCACATCCACGACAATTACTCATAATATTCTCCTATTTTTAATAAGCCCCTTTTTTCTAATTTTTTTAAGATTTTTCTTTCAAAAAAACGATTGATTTTGGTAACAAATAAATCCGTATTACTGATGGGATTTACAAGTATACTTAATAATCCTAAACGATTTGCCCCAAAAACGTCTGTTAGTAATTGGTCCCCAATGCAAGCAATTTCATTATCTTTAAAGTTATAAATACTCATGATTTTTTTGTATTTTTTACTAAAAGGTTTATGACTGTTGCAACTGGAGTCTAAATTTAATTTTTCTTTAAAGGGTTCTACCCTACTTCTTGTTGCATTGGATAAGAGAATGACTTTAAATCCTAAGTCTTCAATATCTGAAAATAAGTCTTTAATTTTTTTATCGGGTTCTAAAACATTTAAGGGAACAATGGTATTGTCTAAATCAAATAGTAAACATTTGATTCCTCTCTTTTTTAAATTTTTATAATTGATATCGTAAATGCTTTTTTGATAAATATCAGGTATAAAATTGTCCATATAACCACCATAAATAGTATATCAAAAAAAGTAAATTAAGTTAATGCATAATGCTACTAAAATGACATTTTTCGATATTTTTTTCATAGAGTTTATTAAGGAGTTGAACAAAGTGTTTTTTCAAATGTTATCCATTATTAAAGATATGCTTTTTTTTACGGGAAGTTATTCGAATAATGTGTTTCCCCCTCCTCTTTCTTTAGAGGAAGAAAAAGAAATGATTGAACGATTACAAAAGAAAGATAAAGAGGCTCGAAATGTTTTAATAGAGAGAAATTTAAGGTTGGTGGCTCATATTGTTAAAAAGTTTGAAAGTAAAAGTGTCAGTCAAGACGATTTAATTAGTATAGGAACCATCGGACTTATTAAAGGGATTGATTCTTATAGTGGTAGTAAAAGTACCAAAATCACTACTTATGCGGCACGATGTATTGAAAATGAAATTTTAATGTATTTTAGGAGCAATAAAAAAAGAGGGTGCGATGTCTCTTTAAATGATTCTATTGGCTATGATAAAGATGGTAATGAAATTAATTTGATTGATGTTTTAAAAGATAATTCAAAAGACTTTGCGGAAATGATTCATACTAAAGAAAATATTTTATTGTTAAATCGATATTTAAATTTATTAAATAAAAGAGAAAAAGAGATTATTATTAAAAGATATGGGCTTTGTAATACTAAAGAACAGACTCAAAAAGAGATTGCTCAAGATTTAAAAATTTCTAGAAGTTATGTTTCTAGAATAGAAAAAAGAGCTCTTACTAAGATGTTAAAAGAATTTATAAATGATAAGAAGGATTTATAAATTTTTTTATGTTACTAAAGATTTTAGAAAGTCAAAGATTTCATTAATGCCATTTGTCATAAATTTTTCAATGTTTTCTCCAATAAAAATGGCCATATTAGTGGTGTTGTTGCTGTAATCTTCAGCTTCATTGTAAATATAAGATTCTAAGTCTATTGGGTTCCCATTTTTTATGTCTTCTTCAAATTTTTTAATACTTTCTTCAGTCATGGTTGTTTTTTTGGAGAGTTTAGCTTCATAATAACCGCTCTCCATAGCAATGTATAAACTAATAAAGAGTAAAAAAAGCAAACTCAAGGTTTTAAAAAAATAGTTTTTATTTTTCTTTTTCATAGCTCTCCTTTAATATAGGCATAAAGAGCTTTTGTAAGAATTGTGATGGTGTTGTTGACTTCTACAATCGAGTTGTATTGGCCCCCTAGTTCAATTAAAATGGCGTTTTCACTCATATCCTGATTGTAGATGCCATTTACACCTTTACCACTTTTTATGGCCAGTCCTCTTGTTAAAGTTGGGTAATTCTTTTTCAAGTAATCGTTTAGTGTGTTGGCAAATTTTAAATTTTTTTCATAATTAGGATGATCTTTGCCTATAACAAATAAAATTTTAGCGTATTTTTTGTTTTCGATGGTAGTCGTCGAAGCTTCATATGAGGTCGCGTCACGGTGAAGGTCAATAAAATATGTAAGAGTAGGATTTTTTTCCATGGCGTCTTTCATTAATAATTTACTTGCGGCATAGGAATAAGAATATTTCCAATTATGCACTTTAAGTATTTCTGAAATATCGTTTGTTTCAACTAAAGCGGGAATGCCTAAATCGTTTAAAGATTCTCTTAAGATGTAACTTGCCATTAAAACGCTGGGTGTGATGTTATAGGAAGCATTATTTGTTTTTTGGTAGCCTTCGGTTTGATGGGTGTTGTAAATATATAAGATGGGTTCTTTGATGTCGGTTTTATAAGGATCTTCCACGTAATCAACTTCAAATCCCACTTTTTCTTCTGGCTCTTCGTCCTTACTGGTTTCTACTCCTAAAGTGTATTTTAATAAAAAGTCTGTACTGTTTAAATTCATTAAATCATAAATTAAAGGATGATTTTTCTTCGTGTTTAAGTTGTAGTCGACTAAATAGTTAATTAAATGTTCGTTATCCATGTGAATTAAAAATTTGTTGTATAAAAATTTAAAAATCGTTACAAAAGTTATCAATACAATGATTAAATTTAATGTTAACTTATATCTAAATTTTAATCTTCTTTTGGTTTTGAATCGTTTCATTTTTTATCACCCTATTAAGTATAAGTCTTATAGAGCAAAAAAAATGTTGAAAAAAACAATTCTTTTTCATTTTTTTATTTATTTTATTTTTATAAAAATATTATTTAAAGCGTTTGAAATTATGGTTGAAGATAAAGATAAGACTTCATGAATGGTGGTAGAGGTATACAAGTCTTTTTCTATTTCTAAACAAGTGGGAACTCCAATTGATAAAACGGGAATGTTAAATGTTTTCTTATTGATTTCTTTGGGTGAGTTTAAAAGAATCCCTGGTATGATGCCTGTATCGTTGATTTCTATGGCTTGATTTAAATAATCTTTGTTATTGGTTTTTAAAGAGTCAACCATGATAATACAATCGGGTTTTAAATCATTGACAACCATTTCAATGAGCTTATAAGAACTGATTCCCGTTTTTTCAGTGACTGAAGGATTAAATAAGGCAATTTTAGGAATGGTTAAAAAGTCTTCGTAATGATTTGTAGCAATGAGTTTGTTGGTTACGAAATAACCTAAGCTATCGGCATCGACGTCTTTGTTTCCTAACCCTATAATCAAAACTTTATCGTTGTTTTGGTATTTTTTTAAAAAGCTTTTGATTATTTTTTCTACTTCTTTTGTTAAAATAGATGTTTTTGTGTAAAGCGTTTCGTATTTAAAGCTAATGACAAAATAATCCCCTATTTCTTTTTTATACTTTTTTTTATTTTCTTTGGAAACTAAATAATGGGTTGTTTTAAAGTTAGAGGTTTTTGTCACTGTGTTTTTTTCTTTATGGTTTATTTTTTCGATGGCGTTGTCTAAAAAAAGTTGTTGTTTCATTTTATCACCTTGGTTTTATTATGTTCTCTTTTTTGTTTTTTGATTCAAATGCTTTTTATCTTGTGTTTTTTAGTTAAAAATAACAGAAAGTATTTGCAAAAAATCGCTTTATTTGATAAAATTTATTATGAATTTAAGAAAGGAGATTTTTATGCCTAATATTAAAAGTTCAAAAAAAGCTGTGAAGGTTATTGCTAAGAAAACAGAAAATAATCATGAATTAAAAGCACGTGTTAAAAATTTAATTAAGAATTGTGATTTGGCAATAAAAGCAAATGATAAAGATAAAGCCGCTGGATTATTTAATGATATGCAAACAACTATCGATCATGCGGTAAGTAAAGGTTTAATTAAATCAAATACGGCTGCTAGACAAAAATCTAGATTATCAAATAAATTAAAAGGAATGAAGTAATTCACTTCTTTTTTTTTGTTTTGTTTGATAAAATGAATTAAGGTGATGATTGTGAATCTATTAAAAAAAAATTTTTTACTTCTTTTTTGTATCTTTGTTTTGGGTGTCGTTTTTTTAAATGTAGATAAAATATCCGATAAAATTGCGTCATCGTTAGAGAAAAATCCTCTTGTCGTTGTAGAAAATGCTAATGCTTATTTTAAAAAGGATGCCTTTATTTTTGTAAAGAATACAAGTGATTTTATCCCTTTAAGTTATAACGATCTATTAAATATTTATTATACGATTACGAATAGTGGTTTTGAAGATTTTACATTTTATTGTCCTAGTGAATACAAAGCGTGTTTAGAAGATGTCGGAAAGATTAGTAATGATCCAGAAACGTTAACGTATATTAATAATTTTGTTCATCCTTATAATGGTTTTTCTAATATTCAAACGATTATTTCTGAGTCTGGAGAAATTAATGTGAAAATTAATTATTTGTATACAAAAGAAGAAATTAAAGCTCTTGATGCCTCTGTTACTAAAATCTATGATGAGATTATCCATGAAAGTATGAGTTCTTATGATCAAATAAAGACGATTCATGATTATATTATTAATCATACTAAATACGATATTGAACGAAATGAAACCAACGATTCTAAGTATCAATCGCATAAGGCTTACGGGGCTTTAATTGAAGGCTATGCAACTTGTAATGGGTATACGGATGCGATGGCTCTCTTTTTAGAAAAAATGGGTATTCCAAATTTTAAGGTGGCGACAGAACTGATGCAAACTGATATTTCGGGTCATGTATGGAACGCTTTATATCTTGATGAAAAATGGTTGCATTTAGATTTAACTTGGGATGACCCTGTTAGTGATGATGGAAAAGATTATTTACAACATAAATATTTTTTAATTAATACAACTGAGCTTGAATCAATTGATAAGAAAGGAGAAGTGATTGTTAAAGAGCATCTTTTTAATAAAAGTATTTATCCAGAGTTAAGAGTCTAACTCTTTTTTTAATGTTAGTTGGTCATCAAAAAGAGGCATATTAATTAGTGATAAGGAATGAGTCCATGCAATGGTTTGGAGTAATGGGTATTTTTCAACTAATTTTTGGAAGTCATTTTCTTTTTTTATTTGTGTTTCATTTTGATTATTATTTATAAAAAAATTAAGGTTATTTTTTTCAAGTTCTTTTATATTTTCATAGGTTGTGTTAAAGTATTCTTTCATGTAAGTATTAAAATAACTATCTAATTGAGAGAAACTTGTCTGAAAGTTTGGTTCATATCTGTAAATGTCGCTTAAGAGATAACTTTTTAAAAAATTGTGTAAATAAAGAGTTTCATTTAAATTAATATTCTTTTTAGACATTTCATTTATTAAATTTTTTAAAGCTATTTTATAAATATCTAATTTATAGGTATACCCTATTTTTTCCTTTATTTCTTGTTCAGTATAAATGTTTCCAAATTGTTCAGCTAAATAAAAATATAAGTCATTTTCTTTTAAATGAGCATCCACCGAATAAGCGATGTAAAAAAAAGTTTTAGCGTCCTCTTTGGTTTGAATGTCAAAGTAATCTAATAAGCTATGAATATCGCTATTAAATACGGCATTATAATACTCATCTAAAGTTTTATTTTCTTTAAAAAGTACTAAAAAAAGGAGATTGGCCTCTTCTTTTCTATGTTCATAGTAAGAGTAATCTTTGGAATTCGTTTTTTGCATGATTTCAGGATTAAAGTTATAGGTCCCTGATTCAGCGGAAGCTTCAATTAAGAATTTTAATACCGGATAACTGGCGATATTTGTGCTTAAGTTTTCTGTTTCTCGACAACTACATTTAAATTCACGACAATGATTGAGTTCGTGTTCTATATTGCTAGCAAGGTATAAGATGCATTCTTTTTCGTTTTGATTCATATAAAAATTTTGAAACTTTTTTTTAATTTTATCGTAATCTATAGAAATACTATTTTTTTTCTCATCGTATTTAGCTAAGACGTTTTTATTATCAAAGGTTTGGATCAAAATTTTTAATGTTTTCATACGACAAATGTCTTCTAATTGGTCGCTGGGACATTTAAAGCTATTTTCTAAAGCTATAGATAGCGCGATTCGTGCCACTTTGTCTCTTTCTAGTTCCTCTTTATTAAATTTTTTTCTTGATTCTAATGAGATAAAAAGACTCTTTTCATCTTGTAAACTATTTTCAATGATTGTTTTTTTTAATTCTGTTAAATCATTATTTTTATTCTTACATACTGTTTGATTTTGTTCTTCAATTATTAAATCAATCATGGTCTCTTTTGGATAAAAGTTTTCATAGTTGTAATGAATTTCAAACTTTATTATTTTTTGCCTTAAGTATTCGAGTCTTATTTTTCTTAAATGTGCTTTTAAAGATTCTTCTTCAAAATTGAAAGAACTAATTGATGACTTTTCTGTTTTTAATGTTGGTTTAAAATAAGTACTTTGACTTGAATTTAAACCAATAGAAAAAGCTAATAAATAGCTTAAGTATTTTTTTCTGTTTTTCATTTTTCCTCCTGTCATTTTATTTCATGTTTTCATTGATATAGTTGAGTACATTCGTTATGGTTTCTTCGAAGTAATTGTAGTTTACCTCAAACCATTTTATGTCCATTTGATTATTAAACCAGGTGTATTGTCTTTTAGCGTAATGACGACTATTTTGTTTAATTCTTTCTATTACGTTTTCTATGGTTTCTTCATTTTTAAAAAAAGGAAGAAATTCTTTGTAACCAATAGCACTATGAATAATTTTCGATTCAGGGTATTTTTTATATAATATTTTTACTTCTTCAACTAATCCTTCTTGCATCATTTTATCCACTCTTTGATTGATAATTGAATAAAGGTGCTCCCTTTCAGTAGTTAGCCCAATGAAAAGAGCGTTATAAAGAAGTTTTAATTCCTCTTTTTTATTTTCTTTTTCTCGATTTAAAAAGCGAATGAGTCTTTTTCGATTATGAGGATGAATAGGACAATTTTTATCTTTTTTTAAAGCTAAAGCATACAGTTCTTCGTTTGTTAATTCTACAAATGTCTCTTTCTTTTTTTCTTCTTGAAATTCATAATTATAAAGACCCGCTTTTAAATAAAGACCTGTTCCACCAACAATAATTATAAAACGATTTTTAAATTTTTCAAGTAATTCTCTTAAATCTTTTTGATAATTATAGACTGTGTAAAAGTCATTGGGGTTTACAAAGTCAATTAAAAAATGGGGAATCCCTTCTTTTTCCTCTTCTGTTACCTTAGCACTTCCGATGTTTAATTCTTGATAAACTTGAGTGGCGTCGCAATTAATAATTACCCCCTTATATTTTTTTGCGAGTTCTACACTCATTTTGGTTTTGCCAACACCTGTTGGTCCTACAATACAAACAATCATTTTTTTCCTTTCTTTAAATTTATAGTTCGTGTATATTCATCCTTTATTGCCCTTTTTATTTGTTCATCTACCCCATATTTACCTTTTTCTTTTCTTGCTTGGTTTTTGATGCTGTATTCTTCTAATTTTGCAAAATAAAGATTTAATTTAGCTAAAGCCTCTTTATCATTTACTTCATTTATTGAATTGGTCTTACTTTCTAAATTAATAGAATTTTTTCTTAAAATATCAAGTTCACTTTTTTTATTCGTTAATTCTTTTTCTAAATAGACTTGTTGAATTCTAGCACTTTCTAATTCTTTTTTCCAAGGGTGAATTTGCATAAAACCCACACTTAACATAATAGCCGTAACAATTAAATTTGGAATATTTTGAAATGTTTTAATTAAATTAAAAAATGATACTATTTCATTAAGGTTTGAACATGAGTCAAATAAACTTATTAAAGTAACTATTCCCAATCCTGCTCCTAGTATAATTTTAGAAGCTTGTATACACGCACTTCTTGCCTCAATCTCATTTTCTATATTAAGTAAATGGTTGTTTAGCATTTCTATTTCATTTTCTTTAATTAATATTTCTTCAAGATTTTGTGATAAATCTGTTTTTACACCCTTCCCTTGCTCGTCAACTATAGTCACTTTTCCCTCTATAATTATATATTGTTTATTCATTCTTGCACCTTTATTTGGAAACTTTATTTAAAATGAATTTTAATACTTTTCCATATTTTTCTAAAGCCTTCTCCCCTGGATTTACAAGAAAATCCTCAAATTTGATCGTATCTTCTTTTACTTCTACTTTCTTTTTTTCCTTACTAGAAATGATAGCTTTGCATTCTCCTTTTTCATTTGTTAGTATCTCTAAAGCTTTTTGAGCGTTTAGTTTAACAATACCCCTTACCTCTTCTTCTTGGAAGTTTATTTCGCTTAAAGTTCCTTCAAAGTAACACACATATATATTGGCAAAAGCTCTATCTTTAAAAATACTCCCATCGGGTTCTTTTCTGTCCATCTTAAATTTATTGATCGTTACAAGTTCCGCTTTTTCATAATCAATTTGATAGCCTAATTCTTCTTTTATTTCTCTTCCAAAGGCTTCTTTTATGGTTTCACCAGCCAAAACATGGCCTGATGCCGTTGTATAAAGTTTATTTTTATCTTTGCGAATTTGAAAATAAATATTCCCTTCTAAGTCGTAAAGCCAACAATGAACGGTATTGTGCCAATATCCTTCTTTATGGACAATGCTTCTTTCTTTTTTTTCTAAAAATTGTCCTTGTTCATCATAAATATCTAAATATTCCATTTTTTCACTCTTTTCTTTTTCATTATTATAGCAAATAAAGTCCTTTAATGTTATACTATTTTCTGGATTTGGAGGTTATTTAATGATAAAAGAATTTAAAGAGTTTATCTCTAGAGGAAATGTGGTAGATTTAGCGGTCGGAGTGATTGTAGGAGGCGCTTTTGGAAAAATTGTTACTTCTCTTGTTAATGATGTTTTGATGCCTTTAATTGGAATTGTTTTAGGAGGAATTGATTTTAGTAATCTTTCTATTACCATTAATAAAGCTACAATTACTTATGGAAGCTTTATTCAAAATGTGATTGATTTTTTGATTGTCGCTTTCTGTGTGTTTATTTTTGTAAAATTTATTAATAACTTATCAAAACTAGGTCATAAAAAAACTACTGAAGCTGAAAAGAATGAGCCCCTTCCTGACACAGAACTTTCTGTTTTATTAGAGATTCGTGATGAACTTTTAAAACAAAAGAAAACCACTAGTAAGAAGAAAACTACAACTAAAAAAAAGAATTCATAGTAACTGAATTCTTTTTTAAATGTTTTGATCAAACGTAATGTTTTTTATTAATTCCATTCTAAGATCATTAATGATTTTTTTACTTACTCGGGTATAATCCACTTCACCGTTTTTAGTGGCTCCGATATTTTGGCCTATTTTTTCATACACTTCTTCAATGTCTTTTATACTATCAATTTGATATCTTTCTTTTAAAATAGCTGGGTAATATTTAAAAAGAGTTTCTAATATGTAAATAGCTACTTCATCAATAGGTAATACATCTTCTTTAATGGTTCCTAAAGAAGCTAGATTGTAGGCAACTGTGTTATTGTTTAATTTTGGCCAAAGTATGCCTGGTGTGTCTAATAATGAAATATTATATGGGGTTTTTAGCCATGTTACATTTTTTGTGACTCCTGGTGTATTTCCTACTTCTGCCACATGGCGATTCGCCAATTTATTGATTAATGTTGATTTGCCGACATTGGGAATTCCTACAACTAAAGCATGTATCTCTTTTGAATTCATGCCTTTTTCTTCTCTTTTTTCTTGAAGAGAAGTCATAATTTCATTGGTTACGTCAATGATTTTCTTAAAATCATTCGCATTATTTAAATCTACTAATAAGACTTTTGTACCTAAATTTTCGTAATAGGCCACCCATTTTTTAGTTATTTTCATGTCACATAAATCTTTTTTTGTCATAATAAGAATTTTTGGTTTATTTCTAATGACATCATAAATATCTTTTATTTTTGATGAAAAAGGCATTCTTGCATCTACTAATTCATAGACAATGTCTATTAATTTGTATTTTTCTTCTATGATTCTTCTGGTTTTGGCCATGTGACCTGGATACCAGTTGATTACACTTTTATGCAACCCCCCCTGTGTTTCATTATTATTCATTAAAATCTACTCCTTTCAC
>CAJTUR010000029.1 GCA_910579535.1 uncultured Bacilli bacterium | reverse complement strand
TATAATTATGATAGAATAAAAGTAAAATTAAAAGGATTGTCTCCTGTGAATTACAGGTTGCAATCCTCTAATTAAAAACTATTTAAAACTGTCCAACTTTTGGGGTTCAGTTCAAAACAGTCTTCTTTAAATTTTTTCGATTTAAACGTTTTGCTAATTTGCCATTTTTTAAATTCCATTTATAAAGAAAAGGAAAGATAGGAAGATCGTATTCTCCTATAAATTCATAAATTTTTGGTTTAAAGCCAAGTTTAAACTTATTTAGACCATAATAAGGATTTTCTTTTTTAAAATCTCCTGTGATGCCATTCATATCAGCAAATGCATAATTCTTTTTATAATAGTTAAAAATTTCATAATGTAGAAGGTAATTAGGATTAAATCGCTTGTAGTTTTGATCGTACCCACTAATAATGATATTAATGCGATTTTTATATTTTAGCACTAATGCTCCTCCTATGTAAATTTTTTCACTTTTCTTGATTTTATTTTGAGCTTCTAAAAGATAATTTTTATAGTTTAAGAGTTTTTGATCGGAATTCATTTTTAAGTTTAATTTCTTTTCATTTTTCATTTTATTTAAATTAGCAACAAGCTCTGAGTTCTTTTTTAATTCTTCATCATATAACTTTTTAGCGTTATTTAAAAATTCAGCGGTATCTAAACTGACTAAAAATAAATCTATGGCGGTTCTATCAAATACTTTAAAATATTCTTGATAATAAGTCAGACTTTTTTCTTTTTTTCTTTTAATAAATTCGTAAAGAATTGGTAACTCATTAAAACTGGCTTTTTCAAAATTTAAACCTTTATTTTTAGCTTTATTTATTTTGTTACGAGTATTTTTATCTAATGTTTTTAAGTCAAATTTTTTTAAATGAAGAATTCCATTGTATTTAGGAAACTTGGCTTCAAAATTTAAGTTGTCTTTTAATTTTATGTATCCTAAATCACTTAGGTAGTTTTTAATTTCTATGTTCCAATTGTACTTTTTTTGTTTTGTTTTTTTATCGATTTCAGCAATAGCAATTTCAGGATTTATTTTTATAAAAACAATTCTTTTTTTCTTTAAGTAGATTTTTATTTTCTTAGTAAAAAGATCGATTGTTTCTCTATTTGAATAATCTAATATGAATCCTTTTGGGGCGTAAGCGTAGTTATAAAAACAGTTTAGTTTGTTTATAAGGAGTAGTGAAGCGGCGATGAGATGATTGTAATCATCAAAAAGTCCAAGAAATAAGGAATTATAGCCATTAAGTTTCATTAACTTAGCGTAGCCTTCTGTTTGACAATAATTTCCTAATATACTGTTTTGTACATAATTTTCAAATTCTGCTTTTTTTAATTCTTTTAGTTCCATTTATAATCCCTCACTGTTGATTGTTTATTATAACAGTCCTACTCCTTGTTTGCAATTAGTATTTAATTAAGATATAATGAATTTAGGTGAAGTTTATGCAAATTGATTCTGTGGAATTACAAAATATTGCTGTGAGGCAAAGTCAGTATCCAAAGGCCTTGTATCCTGAATTCCTTCTTGTAGGACGTAGTAATGTGGGAAAAAGTAGTTTTATTAATACGTTAATTAATCGAAAAAATTTTGCTAGAACCAGTTCTAAACCTGGAAAAACTCAGACTTTAAATTTTTATTTGGTTAATAATCAATTTTATTTAATTGATGTTCCAGGCTATGGTTATGCCAAAGTGGATAAAGGAACCGTTAAAAAAATGGGAATGATGATAGAAGAATACATCAAAACTCGTGAAACTTTAAAACATGTTTTTCTTTTAATTGATTATCGACATAAACCTAGTGAAGATGATGTTTTAATGTATAACTTTTTAAAATATTATCAATTAAAAGTAACGATTGTAGCAACTAAGTATGATAAAGTAACAAAAAATAATCGTATTAAACAAGATAAGTTGATTAGGGATACACTTCATTTGGATGAAAATGAATCGTTTGTCCCTTTTTCAACTCTAACTAAAAAGGGGAGAGAGGATATCTATCAAGTTATTGATAAATGTTTGTAAGGTGGCTTGCATAACCCTTTAAAATATGCTAAAATACAAAGACGAATGGACGGTGTTTTAATGGAGACTTTGCTGTTAATTATTTCAATTTTATTAATTGCGATTGTTCTTTTACAAAGTAATAAAGCAAGTGATTCCGCTCAAATTATTACTGGGGGAAATGAAAGTTTATTTCAAAATTCAAAAGAGAGAGGAATCGAATTACTGATTAGTCGAATTACTTTAATTTTAGGAATTGTTTTTTTTGTAATTTCTTTTATCTTGTTTATTAAATAAAAATATAATGAGTTTTTTATGAGTCTTTATAAGAATTTAAATACATTACGAAATGAATATATAAAGAAACAACCTATCGAAATTAAAGTTTTTGTTGTTTGTGATACCAAAAGAGATCATATGTATTATCATTTTCTTTTTTCAGAAGAAGGAAGAGTTAGAAATCAACCACTTTTAGAAAAAGATTATCCTGATACTTCTACTCTTTTTAGTAAGATTATAGAGGAATTTATTAAACATAAAAGAATGATTTCAATGAATTATACGACATTAAAAATTGACCTTTCCTATTTAGGCATGAGATTTGAAAATGAATTAGGATATATTTTAAGTGTTTATTTTTCGGATTTATCTTTACCTTTTTTTAATTGGTATGATGCTTTTTTCCAAAAAGAGTTTTATCAAAAAAATTTAGATTATGTTTTCTATTTAATTAGCGAAGGTCAAGTAAACTCTCTTGAGTTTTTACCTTATTCTCAAGAGTTATTACATGTGGAATATGTGAAGGATAATTTTAATGATATCTCTCATCTTCATAAACAATATTATTTGGAAATCCGTTATAAAAAAATGAATCAACAAATTGATAAAAAAGATATTCTTTTTATGATTTGTTCTCTCCGTGCCTTTTTAATTTATCACTTAAATGCTTTTCAAAAAAAGGTTTTATATTTTCTTTCAAAGTTGGATCCTATAACTTGTTTTACGGTTCTGACTTATTTTCAAAAAGGTCTTTTTAAATTACCTTTAAAATACCATTATTCCGATATAAATGTAAGTAAAACGGAGCTGTTTTTTTATTTAGCTCACCATTATGCTCATGTCGCTGATTCTGTACTTGTTGATTATATTGAAAAGTTTGCTATTGTGGATGATTTTCATGATGCTATAAGTCAATTTTTAAATTTAGAAAATTTTTCAGATGAAAATGTTTTAAAAAAGAGTCTAAAATAAGTCAATTAAACGTTGATTTTTTTTATTTTGTTTTATTTTGAGGCTAATTAAGGTATAATAAAGATATAAGATGGTGAAGTATTAATGAATAAAAAAGGATTTACTTTAATTGAACTAATTATCACAATAGGTGTGATGGTCTTGGTTGGACTTGTTATTGTTACCAATATGACTGGTCTTTTTAGTAAAAATGAAGATGCGGATTATGAAAATTTTAGAAAAAAAATTGAGAATGCGGCGTGTATTTATGCTGAAAAAGATGTGTGGAAAGAAAATAAGAATAAATGTAAAAATCATACATCAGGTGCTAATTGTGTGATTACGACGACAACTTTAATTAAAGCTGGGTTGCTTGAAGAGAGTTTAAAGGACCCGAATACTGGCCATTATGTTAAAGATAATTCAAAATATGATGTTACGGTTTCTTGGGCTAGTGATGGTGAAAAGAAATGTACTTTAAAAGAGTGAGGAAAAACTATGAAAGAAGAAATAATAAGAGTATTAAAAGATGTCTATGATGCAAAAGAAGCCATTCAAATTAATGATTTATTAGGATTACAAACGACCGATGACTATAAAGAGGTTGTAAAAAATTTAGAAGAATTAGTTGAAGAATATGTTCTTTATAAAACTAAAAAAGATAAATATATTTTACTTAAAAATGTTCCAAGCTTAAAAATAGGGCGTTTGACGGTGAATAAAAAAGGCTTTGGATTTGTTATTTTACCTTCAGAAGAGGATTTGTATATCAGTAGTGATGCTTTAAACGGAGCGATTCATGATGATATGGTTTTAGCTGAAATCACAAAAAATGGAGTGAAAAGAGAAGGTAGAGTGCTTCGAATTTTAAAAAGAGAACTTTCTGATATGGTAGGAGAAGTTGTTTTTAAGGATAATGAATTTCAGATTGAACTTGATGATGATAAAAAAGATATTGATTTGGTGATAAAAAAGGAAAGTTTAATTCATTGTGTTCCTGGACATAAAGTGGTAATAAGACTTTTAAAAGAGTTAGGAAAAAAGAAATATTTAGCAAGCGTTATTAAGATTCTTGGACATAAAGATGACCCAGGGGTTGATATTTTATCTATTGCTTATAAATATGGAATAGAAACAGAGTTTAATGAACAGGTTATTAAAGAGCTTGAAACGATTCCTGTAGAGGTTAAGGAAAGTGAACTTCAAAATCGAGTGGATTTAACCGATAAAGAAATTTTTACTATAGATGGGTCTCATACTAAAGATATTGATGATGCGATAAGTTTAGAAATGGAAAATGGTCTTTATGTTTTGGGTGTTCACATTGCTGATGTTTCGCATTATATTAAAGAAAATACCGCTCTTGGAGAAACAGCAATGGATCGTGGAACTTCTTGTTATCTTGCAGATACGGTTATTCCAATGATTCCTCATAAGTTGAGTAATGGGATTTGCTCTTTAAATGAAGGGGTTTTGCGTCTTACTATGAGTTGTGTTATGAAAATTAATTCAAAAGGTAAAGTCGTTTCGTATGATATTTTTCCAAGCTTTATTAAAAGTCGTAAAAAAATGACTTATGAAGCGGTTAATGACATTATTGTAAGAGATAGTATTGCTGAGGGATATGAAATTTATGCTTCAACTTTAAAGAAAATGAATGAGTTAGCTCATATTTTGAGAAAAGAAAAAGAAAGCCGTGGCTATATCGATTTTGATTTAGATGAAGCGGAAATCATTCAAGATGAAACGGGAAAAGCTATTGATGTTGTTAAAAGACTTCGTGAAGATGGAGAAAAATTAATTGAAGATTTTATGATTGCAGCAAATGAGACGGTTGCGAGTCATATCTATAATATGGATTTACCGTTTATTTATCGAGTTCATGGAACACCAAATAATGAAAAGATTGATGATTTTGTTAATTTGGTTAAGCTTCTTGGTTACGAACTTGCTGTAAAAGTCACAGAGCTTACACCTATTACCATGCAAAAATTGTTGTCTGAATTAAATGATAAACCTGAGTTTGAACTTCTTTCTAGTATGCTTCTTCGAAGTATGAAAAAAGCAGAATATAGTAAAGAAAATATCGGTCATTTTGGATTGGGAAGCAAAGCTTATACTCATTTTACAAGTCCTATAAGAAGATTTCCGGATTTAACGGTTCATCGACTTTTAAAAAAATATTTAGTTGAAAATGATTTATCAATGTCTACGATAAGTTATTATGATTCTTCACTTGTAGAAGTGGCTGAACATTCTAGTGAAAAAGAAGTTGGAAGTGTGAATGCGGAACGTGATGTTCTGGATATGAAAATGGCTGAGTATATGGAAAGTCATATTGGGGAAGAATTCGAGGGTATGATTTCAACAGTTACAAATTTTGGTTTTTTTGTTGAACTTCCGAATTTAGTAGAAGGATTGGTTCACGTTAATACGTTAAAAGGCGATTTTTATAATTATATTCCAGAAAAATTGGCTTTGATAGGTCAAAATACTAAGACTCAATATCGAATTGGAGATAAAGTTAAAATAAAGGTTATTGCTTCTTCTAAAGAAACTTCGATGATTGATTTTGCACTTGTAAAGGATGAACAAAATGGAAGTCAAGAATAAAAAAGCTTATTTTGACTATTTTATTGAAGAAACTTTAGAAGCGGGTATTGTTTTGACTGGAACAGAAATTAAAAGTATTCGAAAAGGTTCTGTAGATTTAAAAGATACATATGTACTGATTAAGAAGAATGAAGCGTTTTTATTAAATATGTATGTAGCAAAATATGAAGAGGGCAATCAATTTAATCATGATGAACTGCGAACAAGAAAATTATTATTACATAAAAAAGAAATTCAAAAAATGAAGGTGGTTTTGGAAAGAGACGGCTATAGTTTTATTCCTTTAAAATTATATTTTAAAAAAGGATTTGTAAAAGTTCTGATTGGAATGGCAAAAGGTAAAAAGAACTACGATAAGCGTGAAAGTATTAAGAAAAAGGATATGGAAAGAGAAAACAGAAAATATAGGGTATAAATTTAGGTGGATGTATGAAAAAGAAAACAAAAATTGTTTTGGAAGTGCTGTTTGTTGTTTTAATTTTTTTGGTTCTTCTTTTTGCTTTTCGCTTTAATAAAGAATTAAAAATTCCACATGAAGAGATACCAAAAGAAGAAGCTCCAAAACTAAAAATTATGGATTTGGAGAGTAAGACGAGACCAATAGCGGTTATGATTAATAATTTAGCTCCAGCTAGAAATTATCATAGTGGTTTACATGAAGCCTATCTTGTTTATGAAATGATTGTTGAAGGTGGCATTACACGTTTAATGGCGATTTATAAAGATGTGGATGTTTCTAAAATTGGTTCTATACGAAGTGCCCGTCCTTATTATTTAGATTATGTTTTAGAAAATGATGCTATTTTTGTGCATTGGGGATACAGTGAACAAGCACTTACTGATATTCGCTTATTAGGGATTAGTAATCTTGATGGGTATTATTATGAAAAATCTTATTTCTGGAGAGATAAGTCGCTACCAGTTGCATCAGAACATCGTGGCTTTACCAATATTGAAAACATTAATAAAGGAATCAAAGCTTTAAATTATAGAAATACATCTCAGTCAAAACCTCTTCTTAATTATAGTGTTGAGTCTGTTTTAGTAAATCAAAATGAACAAGCGATTCCAGCTCGAGAAATTGATATAAAATATTCAAAAAATGTTACGACTCATTACTCTTATGATGAAAAGACAAAAATGTATAAGAGAAGTGTTAATCAACAACCTCATGTGGATTATGTTAGTAAAGAACAGTATAGTTTTAAGAACATCATTACCTATCAAGTTCCTAATGAGACTTTACCAGGGGATGTTAAAGGAAGACAAACACTTAAAAATATTGGAAGAGGGGAAGGGTATTATATTTCTGAAGGTTATGCTATTCCGATTCAATGGGAAAAGAGAACTCGAGAATCTAAAACTATTTATCGTTTTTTAAATGGTGAGGAACTTAAGGTAAATGATGGAAATACATTTATTCAAATTCAACCAATTGATGAATTTCTTTCCATTACATAAAAGAAATCGAGTGTCATATAGATTAATAAGGAGGAAAACAGATGCAAGCGTTTATTGATTTTTTAGTTAATAATTATTTATGGTTTATTATTGTTTCAGTGGTACTTATTTTTGCTTTAATTGGTTATTTGGTCGATACGAGTGAGAAGCCAAATCGAGTAAGTAAGATGGAAGATGAAAATCCAATCATAGAAGGAAATCAAGAATCGATAATAGAATCAGACGTAAAACAAGAAACTATAAATAGTGAAGTGGACATTTTATAGTTTTTTTTAGACATTAAAATTAATATTTTCTTCTAGTGTGTTATTGCTGTTTGGGCAAATTAAATGAATTTTTAGATTGTATTCATTTGCGTTTATTTTGGTTAAAATAGTGTAACTGTTTAAAGTATCGCATAGGACATTTTTTTCTTTAATTTCATTGATGATTTCTAATTTTTGCATTTGTTCTAATGTTAAAGAAAAAGAGTCTCCAGTATTTTTAGGTAAGGGCTGATTTTTTAAGTAATTATATATCGAGTTTTTTAGCATTGTTAAATTTTCAGAAGCTACTATTTTATTATGACTGTATTTATTAATTCTGGAAATTGTAAAAATAATTATAATAATAGATAGTAATAGAATTGTTAGTTTTTTTATTAAGTCATTCCAATTTATATTTGTTAAGAGTTCAGAATAGAGAGCGCTATTTTTATTTTGTTTTTGGGAAGTGAAAAATCTGTAATTTTCTTTTTTTTGATCTCCATTTTTTTTCTTTTTTTCTTCGTACATATTTTTGACCCTCCCTACTTATACTAATATTATACAATAAAAAAAGTTTATTTGTCATAATAATATGGTTATTTTGACTCTTTTATGCTAAAATAACAAATACATGGGGCAGTTTTTTGGAAATCGACAATTATTACTAGATATGATGGCAAGTGGTAGGCATACCATAAATGCAACAAAAAAATAAATAACGAAACTAAAGGTTTCACTCCTGCATTTGCCTAACAATTGGCTTAAGGGAGACTTCTACTTACTTTCTCTTATAGGGTAAGATAGGGGTTCATAGATATAAGATATATTAAAGAGATTGTTTAAGTTTCTTTAAAGAATAATTATTAAACTGGTTCTATAAATCGGTAAGCTATAGCCAGTTATAGAGCGAGATTATAAATCTAGCTAAACTTGTAGAAATTGTATCATAGGGTATTTTGGACAGGGGTTCGAATCCCCTCTGCTCCACCAATTTTGAATTTTTATTCGAAGTAATCGAATTTGATATAGATAGAAATAGTGTTACTAGTTTTAAAATAAATGTTGGTGATAAATAATGTATTCTATAATAGAACAAAATTTAAAAAATGTTGATATAATAAATTTTGAAAGTACTGATAAAATTATTTATAAAAATGCTCTTCTTAAAATTAATAAACTGATAATTGATTTAATGACTAAGCATGAGATCCCATATAATTATCAATATTTAAATAATAGAATTAAATCATTAAAATTATATAATGGAAGTTTATTAGAGGAAGATGAAGAAAATAATATAATTCAAATATGTCAGCATAATCAATTAGGAGAGAAATTGACTGATGAAGATGAGGTAATAAATTTAATTCATGAATATTTACATAGAGTATCTTTTAGAAATTATAAAGATGAACAAGATATAGGTAATCTATATTATGGTTTTGATGAGTTTTGTACAGAATTTATAACATCGATAATTTGTATGAAAGTGGGTTTAAATTATGAAAGATATTATATGCAACATTCAGCTGGTTATATTAATAAAAATGATTATGAATTTATGAAAAATATAAGTAAAGTTATAGGATTAAATGTATTATTAGAAATATATTTTACTGGTAATAAAAATTTATTAGAACAAACTTTAGATATAGATTTATTAATGAATATGAATAAATATATTGATTACTATTATAATATATATGATTCATTTAACAAACCAAGAAAAGTTGTTAATGAAATTTTAGATAATCCTATTTTTGACCCACAAAGACAGATGTTAAGTAGTTTTGTGAATACAATAAATGAAAATATTAATGCTATAATTGATAGAAAAGAAAAATTTGGTGTTAAAAGATAGATTTTATAATTTTACTACTAAAGCAAATCCATAGCTAAATACGAAGTAGTTTGTTTTTGACTCCGTCAAGTCCACCAATTTTGAGAATAAAGCCTTTAAATAAGGGCTTTTTTAATTTTTTTATGATTTCTATGTCTTGTTAGTGCTATCAATAATTTCATAGTAAACTATATAAAAGCTGATCCTAAAGAAAAAAATACCTATGTCTCTTTATAAAAATAAGCAATTTAATTTATATAGTTTTATTCTTTTTTATTTGTTATAATTATTCATGAAGGTGATTCTTTTGAGCAAAAATTATTATGAAATTTTAGGTGTTTCTAAGAATGCTACTGAACAGGAAATAAAAAAGGCTTATCGTAATCTAGCTAAAAAATATCATCCAGATGTTAACCCAAATAATGAAGAAGCTGAGGCTAATTTTAAAGAGATTAGTGAAGCTTATGATGTTTTAAGTAATCCTTCTAAAAGAAAACAGTATGATTTAGGTCAATTAAATGAAGAACATTTTTCTCAAGATTTTTCTGATGCAAATATGTTTTTTAATTCTATTTTTGGCAAAGAGATGATGCAATTTAAAAACGAATTAAATGATTATATACGATTTTTAAATGAAATGGAGCCTAAATTTAATGAATATCATTATTCTTTAAAAAATGAAATAAAAGCGGCTTCGAACCTTACATGGTTTATTTTATTAGTAGAAAGTTTTTCAGAAAAAAAGAATAGAATTTTTAGAAAACTAAATAAGATCTACCTATGATTCGTAATAATTTTAACGATTATTTGAGAAGTTTAGAAAAATTAAAATTAAAAGCTGATTCCTACACAAAAGAATTTGTTGATGAGAAATATGAAAACTTGGATCAGATTAAGAAAATGTCTTCATTACAGATTTCTTTTGAAGTGGTAAATCTTAAGATGAATTTAGAAAATTTTAAAAGAAGAGCAAAAGCTTTTGATGATTTTAATTTATTTTTAAAAGAAGCAGATCAAGAACTCAATTTATATAATATGCATTTAAATTTAAATCTATTTAGTATTTATTTAGATCCTAAAAATAGAGTGGCTTTTGAACCTATTGATTATATTCATAAAAAAGAGTCTATTGAAAATATATTATTTGAATGTAGACAAAAGAAAGAAGAATTAATTATTAAAAATCGAATTGCTTTAGAAGAACATGGTTTAGATTTAGATGAATTTTTAAGGGTTCGAAAAATTGAAGAAAAGAATTTATCCATTAGAATGCTTGAAAAGATTAGTGAAATGATGAATTTTATTAGCCAAATAAAAGCTTATTTGTTGGTTCTTGGAATCAACTTTGACTTTTTTATGAGTTTAAAAGGGAAGCCTCTAATAGAAATTACACATAAAGAATTAAACGTTATTCATCGTGTTTTAGGACAAAAGGTTCAGGAATTACAGTCAAAAAAGATGGATGATGTTAAAGAAATAATGGATGGTCCAAAGAAATAAACGTTTGGTGGAGGTGTAAAAATGAAGATAAATTTTTAAGAAGGCATAATGAGTTATGCCAATTTTAGGAGGCATAAAATGTTTGAAGTAAGAAATTTAAGTATTCGATTGAATGATCGATATTTAGTAGAAAATTTATCTTTTGTTTTATCAGAAGGCGATAAAATGGCTCTAATAGGAGAAGAAGGAAATGGAAAGTCTACTCTTTTAAAAGTGTTTCTTTTACAAGCACCTTATGTAGAAGTGTTTGGTAAAGTGGATTGCTATGAAAATAAAGTAGGGTACTTAGAACAATCGTTAAATGAGAAAGATGCCAAAAAAAGTGTTTATGATTTTCTATTTGAAAATGATCAAATTTATTATGAAAAAAGCCATTCCTTTTATCGATATTTAAAGTCCTTTCATTTAAATGAAGCAATTTTAGAACAAACTCTTGAAAGTTTATCAGGTGGAGAATCTGTTAAAGTACGATTATTAAAATTACTTTTAGATGATTGTGATGTTTTATTCTTAGATGAACCGACTAATGATTTAGATTTGTGTTCTTTAGAATGGATAGAAAATTTTATCAAATATACTACAAAGCCTATTCTTTATGTTTCTCATGATGAAACTTTGCTTTCAAATACAGCCAATCGTATTTTACATTTTGAACAAGTAAGAAAAAAGACTTATTGCCGTTATACATTATTTAATGGGGATTATGCCACTTATGTTGCTCAACGGTTAAAAGGAATTGAAATCCAAACCGAACAAGCTAAATTTGAAAAAAGAAAATTGAGTCAACAACAAGAAAAATTAAATCGGGTTATGCAAAAAGTTGAATATCAGCAAAATACGATTTCTAGTAAAAATCCTCATGGAGCAAAAGTGTTAAAGAAGAAAATGCATACTTTAAAAGTACAAGAAAGAAAATTAGAAACATGGGAAGTAACGGAATTACCTGATGTGGAAGAGTCTATTTCTTTTTGTTTTGATTCGGTTTTTATTCCTAATACTAAACATATTTTGCATATTACGCTTTCAACACTTGAGGTGAACTCAAAAGTTCTGTCTCAAAATATAGATTTAGACGTTGTTGGATCAGTTCATTTAGCAATAATAGGAAAGAATGGAATGGGAAAATCTACTTTTTTAAAAATAATTTATGAAAATTTGAAGCATCGAACAGATTTACGTGTTGGTTATATGCCACAAAATTATGAAGAAGAAATGTCCGCTAACCTTTCCGTTTTGTCTTTTATTTTTCCTAAAGGAAATCAAGAAGAGCTTACTCTTGCACGAAAGTATTTAGGAAATATGCATTTAACACAAGAAGAAATGCTAACTGATTTTAAAAAGATAAGTAATGGTACAAAAGTAAAGGTTTTCTTGGCTAAGTTTGTACTTAATCAATGTAATGTTTTAATATTAGATGAACCAACTAGAAATGTAAGTCCTTTATCTAATCCTGTTATTCGAAAGATGCTTTCAGAATTCAACGGTACCATTATAAGTGTTTCTCATGATCGAAAGTATTTACAAGAAGTTGTTGATGAAATTTATGAATTAACCCCAGAGGGTTTGGTAAAAAAATAGCTTTGGAAAAAAATGTCTATTTAATTCTTTGAAAATTTACCATATTAAGTAGTGGAGGTGGAAGTATGACAGAAAAAGAACTGTTGTATGTAGAAGATGCCATTAATCATGAAATTTATATGATTGAAATGCTTGATGAAGTAGAAGATTGTTTAAATATAGAAAGTTTAGGTAAATTTGTTAAGAAATTAAAACATAAACATGAAAATTTATTAAAAATGTTTATGGATTTGATGTAAGGAGGCATTGTAATGAACGATAAATATTTAATGGAAAATGTTATGTTTGGAAGTAAAGTTATGGCAGATTTATATTTACATGGTGTGATTGAGTCTACAAATGAAAATGTAAATGGAGTGTTTAGTAAAGCTTTAACTGAAACTTTAAAAATGCATCATGATTTATTTAAAGAAATGGAAACAAATGGTTTTTATAGTTTGTCTAATGTGGATGAAAGTAAAATAAAACAAAAGAAAAAAAGTTTAAAACCCTTATTAGAAGAGATTGATGATTAAAATAAAGATATATTTAAATTTGAAAAATAGTTATTTTTAAATGGAAACATATAAAAATAGCTATTTTTGTCTTTGTAGGAAATTTACTATTATTATTAAAATTTGTGGTAAAATTAATTTAGGTGATGCTTATTGAATATTTATAAATGTTTAAATGAAATAACTTTATATATTGAGGAAAATTTAGAAAATGTGATTAATTACGAAATATTAGCAAAATTTTTAGGAGTTAATATTTATACAATGAGCCGATTATTTACCATGTTGGCTGGTATTTCTTTGTCAGAATATATAAGAAAAAGAAGATTATCTAGCGCTGCTTACGATTTATGTGAAAGTAATTTAAAGATAATGGATATTGCTATGAAATATCAATATGAAAATGCTACTTCCTTTTCAAGAGCTTTTGAAAAGTTTCATGGTATAAAACCAAGCCAAGTAAATAAAAAAATAAAATTAAAGAATTTTCCTAGAGTTGTTTTTGATGAAAAAATTAACTTAGTTACTGAACTTAATTATGAAATAGTAACTCTTAATGAAATGAATTTATATGGAATAAGTATTTCTATTAATAACAATGTAATAGGTACAGAAGCCCCATTATTTTTTAAAAAAGTTGAAGATATGTATTTAAAAAAATATGGAAAAATAAAATATGGAATGGTTACTTATAATATGAAGCGAAAAGATAGTCAAAAATATTATTGTTTATATGATAAAAAAATTGAAGAATTTGATTATATTTTTATTCCTAGAAGTAAATGGCTTAAATTTAAAGTTAATACTCAAGATTCAAAGGATATTCAAAATTTATCTTATAGGTTTTATAAAGAATTTTTACCATGTTGTAGATTTAATTTAAAAGAATTACCTGAATTAGAATATTATCATGATGATATAACCGATTTTTTAGTTGCTATTTATTAAACTGACAAAATAGATTGCTAAAAAGTCAGTTTTTTATTTTGATTTTTTGATATCTTTTTTAAGAGGTGACGAAGTATGGGGTGACGTCAGAAATTAAAAAATACATATCTAAAGATGAGTGGTTAAAATTAATTAATACTTTATCAAATTATAATGGTTTTTTAAGAAAATGGAAATTAATTATTATAAATGATCGGAATCAAATACAATATTTTCTTAAGACTAATTGTAGTTTACCTGCTACAATAAATAATTTGAATTCTTTTTTGTTAAAAACTGAAAAAGAATTCAAATTACCAAAAAGTTATCATAACTTATTTTCTTTACCAAAAATTGGGAATAATATCATAGATTTAATAAATTATTGTGAAATAAAGAATAAAGGAACTTTTGAATATTTAGAAATTAGCTTTTTAAAACTGGGGGAAGAGAAAACTAAATCTAAAATAAGATTTTATCTTAATAAAAATGGAAAAATAAAACGCTATCGTATGATTTTTGCAATTCCTACAAGTATTTTATCCGTAGATTTTGAGGGAAACAAAAGATATTTTTATAAAAGTCCTCCAAAATATTTGGAAATTAATAAAATATTACATTTATTAAATACTGATTCTAACAATGCTTTATTATCTATTGATACTTTTCCTTATTTACAAGGTAATTTTTATTTAAGTCAAAATAATTTTAGTTTTGATAAGCATTCAATTATAATGGGATCTTCTGGGTGTGGGAAATCAAAATTTATAAGTTTATTAATCGATAATATTCATAAAAATAATTTTCTTAAACAAAAATATAAAGTTTTTGTAATTGACCCTCATGCTGCTTTAGAAAATGATATTGGAGGTTTAGGAAAAGTTATTGATTTTCAAAGTCATGAGGATAGTATTGATTTATTTCTAAATAATAGTGATGATATCGTTGCAACTACAGAATTATTGTTAGATTTATTAAAATCATTAATTGTAGACCAGTTTAATTCGAAATTAGAACGAGTTTTAAGACATTCAATACACTTATTGTTAGCCAATAAATCCTTTAATTTTAGTAATTTAAGAAAAGTCATTCTGAACTTAGAATATAGAAGTGACTTAATAAAAAAGTTAAAATATAATCTTCCAGCCAGTGTAATAGATTTTTTTTTATCTGATTTTAATGATTTGAAAACTAAATCTTATGGCGAAGCTATTTCTCCTATTATAGGTTTTATAGATGAAATGGAGATGATTCCTGTATTTAATAATAAGCAAAATAGTGAAAATTTAAAAGATGCGATAAAAAATAATTTTTTAATATTATTTTCACTAGATAGAACCAAACTTGGAGATAAAGTTACTAAAGCTATATCAGGATTAATTATGCAACAATTATTCTCTATCGTTCAGAATAAAGAGACATATGAACATATTATATTTATTATTGATGAAGTTGCTACGATTGAATCTCCAATTCTTTCGAGGTATTTGTCAGAAGCTAGAAAATACAATTTATCTTTAATTTTAGCTGGACAATATTTCAATCAAATATCGAATGATTTAAAAAATTCAATTTTTGCTAATATAATAAATTATTTCATATTTAGAGTATCTAAGTTAGATGCTATTCTATTAGTAGATAATTTTAATATGAAAATACCTTTAGATGATTCAAGAGATAAAAAAATTAATTTATTAACTGAATTAAATAATAGAGAATGTGTTGTTAGAATCGATTCAAATGGAGTATTATTGCCAGCGTTTAAAGGTATTACATTAGATTACAAAAGTTTTCCTAGAGTAAAAAGAACGACTATAGGTAAAGAGAATAATATGGAGGAAAGTAATAATTCTAATAAATTAAAAACTAATTTTAGTTTAAATACTAATGTAAGTTTAAAAAATATATTAATTTCTAACTCTACTCAAAAGAAAGGTGTGAAGGAATGAAAGATAATTATGCATTGGAAATTGTTAATAAGATATTTAAAAATGTCTTTGATAAAGAAAATAATTTTTCTTTAAATACATTATTAGAAAAGTTTGCTTTTGATGTTAAACTGCCAAAACAAGTGAATGATTCTGTTACAAATGAAATAACTTGGGCAGATTCTGTTAATAATGGCAAATTTATTACCAATGAGAATATGGAAAAACGTGAATCGTCTAATGGATGGATGATTCCTAAAAAAGAAATAAGTAATTTACAAGAATTAATTGAAATATGGAATACGATTAATTTAACCACAACGGAAAGAGTTTATGATTCTATTAATGTTGTAAAAAGTGATACTATTTATAGATGTGAAAATGTTTATCGTTGTACAGGTTGTAGTGATTCAAAAAATGTCATTTATTGTGATTCTTGCGGAAATAGTAATTTTTTACTTGCATCGCAAAGATCTGGTACGTGTGATTTTTGTATAAGAACTGATGATTCAAAAGACTGTAGTAATAGCTATAATGTTATTTGTTCTAATAAAATAAGTGATTCTTTATTTATTCAGGATTGCTTTGATTTGTATGAATGCATGTTTTGTTCTCATATTGCGTCAAAAAAATTTTGTATAGCAAATATGCAATTTGAAGAACAAGAATATTATGAAATAAAGAAAACTATTATTGAATGGATATTATCTTCTTAAGAAGTTTTTTATTCAATCATTTATAAAATAAACTTTTTTTGCAAATGATATATCGTTATGCTATTAATTTAGAAAGAACAAAATAGTTTATAAAATTTTTTTTTATAGTATAATGTATTCTAGAGAGGTGAATATATGGTAAATTATTATAAAGTATTGGGTGTTCCTGAAAATGCCAGTGCTGATGAAATTAAAAAAGCTTATCGACAGTTAGCAAAAAAATGGCATCCAGATGCTAATCCAAATAATGAAGAAGCAAAGGTCAAATTTCAAGAAATTAATGAAGCTTATGAAGCTTTAAGCAATCCATCTAAAATAAAAAGTGATGCTTCGCCTTATTCTGAAAATGAGACTCGATATGAAAATACAGAGTCTTCATTTAATATTTTTAACAGTATTTTTGAATCAGAAATAGAAGCTTTTAAAGAAGGATTAAAGGATTATATTAATTTTTTAGATGAGATGGAGCCTAAGTTTAATGAATATCATTTTTCTTTAAGAAATGAGAAAGAACGTGCTAGGCACTTTACTTTTTTTAATTTCTTAATAGAGGGATTTAGTGAAAAGAAAACTAAAATTTCTGAAGAATTTGCTAATTTAAAAAAAAATGCGGAAGCATTTGACCAATTTTCAAAATTATTTAAAGAGACAGAGCCAGAATTTGTCAAATATGGTATTGACATTGGAGAATATAAATCTTATATTAATGCTTCTTTAAGAGGTGAAAAGGACTCTTATTTTTATAATGATTTAATTTTTAAAATAAAAAGCAAGTTAGAAAAATTGCAAAGGGATATTAAAGCTTACGATGATTTTATGGCATTTTTAGAGGAAATAGAACCTAAATGTAATCAATATGGCAGATCATTTAAAAAAGCAATGAAGAACTTAAAAAATAAAAAAGGAACTATTTCTAAAGAAACATTTGATCAAAATACAAAGCGTATTAAAGATGATTTGGCAAAATTAGAAAAAAATGCGCAAGCATTTGATCAATTTTTAGAGTATTTAAACAGAATTGAACCTGAATTTATTAAACATGGATTTGATCTTGAAGAATATAAACCTTATATTAATGTTTCTTTGAGAGGTGAAAAAGAACCTAAATTTTATAGTGATTTGAAGTTTAAGATAAAAAAAGAATTGGATCATTTAACGTATAATTTAAAATTTTCTAATCGTTCAGAATTTAAAGAATATTTGAAATTTTTAAATGATATCGAACCAGAATTTAGTCAATATGATAATAATTATATTTCTGAAAAAAAAGTTCAATTCATGAAAGGAAAAACGATGTCTTATTTTGATATTCTTCAAGAAAAAAGACTAATTCAAAAGCAATTAGAAAATATAAAAAGAAGGGCTAAAGCTTATGATGCGTTTTTATCATTTTATCAAAAAGCAAATTCTAAAATGAAAGCATTAATTAATGAAAATATAAGTGCAACTTTAGTTGGGGATTGTCTAGAAGAAAAGAATAGATTAATATTAGAACCTGAAATTTATGAAAAGACAAAGAAGTCTATTGAAAAGCGTTTATTCGAATTAGAAAATCAAAGAGATGAAATGTTAATAAAAGCTAAAGTTGGTTTTGATGAGCATCAATTGGACTTTGACCAATTTTTAAATATTCAAAAAATAAGTGAGCAATCTTTATCTTTAAATGATTTGAATAAAATTTTTGAATTTATGAATTTAATTGATCAAATGAAAAGTTATTTGGGCATTCTTAAAATAGATTTTGAGTATTTTATAAGTTTAAAAAGAAAGCCTTTATTAGAGTTTACTTTAAACGAATTAATGTGTATTAATCACGTGTTAGAACAAAAAGTAACTGAAAAAAAAGAAACTATTTTGGTGGACGAAGAGCAAAACTTTAAAAAAAGTATTTAATTAACACTATTTTTAATTTTTCGTTATATTTAATAAGAGTGAGTAAATTTTATTGTTAAAAATGGTAAGTGATATATAATTGAATTACAAATAAGGTAAAAACTTTATTTGG
>CAJTUR010000028.1:15075-19205 GCA_910579535.1 uncultured Bacilli bacterium | reverse complement strand
AAATGCTTTTAGTTAATGAATGAACTTTTATATCCCCACTTACTGTTTTTAAAGCACCCTCTAAAACCGAAGTAATTAAAATATCGCCACTTATGCTCTCAATAGACGCTTTTGAAGCCTGATTTACTATTACATCACCACTGGTTGTTTTAATACTAGCCTCTGATAAAGGAAAATCTTCTAAATGAACGTCCCCACTTACCGTTTGAAGAGCCATATTTTTATTAAAGTCTTTTGGCAAATAAACATACACTTCTTCTTTGTGATTACAAAAACCAAAACAACCATATTTTCGATCTCTTTTATTAATTTCTAATATTTGATTATGAATTTCACTGGTCACACGATCATTAGCACTATAAACTAAAACTTTAACAGAAGAGTCGTCATGATTTAAAACATGAATATCTGAATAAGTACTAAGAATTTTAATTTCAAGAAAAGAGGAAACATCGTACTCCTTTTCTAAAACCAAACGACTTTCCTCATTAAAAAAAGAAAAAGACCAATCTTTTTTCACAAGAGCGAAAAGCATAAAAATAAGTAATAAAATAGCCAATAAAGCTAAAAAGCATACTAAAACATACTTAAGCGTTTTTTCCATTATTTTTCCTCCTTCATTTTTAATAAAATATGAATAATCTCAATAACTAAAGCATACACTACCCATAAAATCCAAGTAAGATGCCAAGCATGAGTGACAAAACTCATAACCAAATAAAGAATGGTGAAACCAAGAGAAACCACCTCATCATACTTTTTATAATCTTCACTTTCCTTCTTTTCTTCTTTCTTATCTTTAGAAACACTTACAAAATAAAAAATAAGAAAACAAGTAGGAATCGAACAAATCAGTAAAAAAATACTTCCTAATAAATTTTCTCCTACAAAAGGAAGAGACTCAGCAATCACAGCCCATATAAACGCTACAAAATATAAGAAAACACTTAAACTCACAACCAAAGCCGTTTTTCTTTTATTTTCTTCTAGTTTTACTGGATTTTGACTGGTCTTCTTTCCTGTTAATAACTCCTCACTACTAATATCAAAAAGCTGACAAATAGGTATAATTTTATCAAAATCCGGCTGAGTTTGATTCGTTTCCCATTTAGAAATCGTTTGACGCGAAACATTCAATTTTTCAGCCATTTCTTCTTGACTCATATTTTTCTTTCTTCTAAGTTCATATAATCTTTCTCCTAACATAAACTTCCTCCTTCATCAATAAAACTCTATAATAAAAAATAGGTGCATACTATAAACTTTGCTTTGAAATTTAGCAACTAAACTTAACATTTCCTAAAAAAACAAGAAAAAAGTCACTTTTGACTTTTTTTCTTTTTCTCTTTTTTCTCTTCTTTTTTTACTTCTTGTAAATTTATTTTTTCAAGTTTATCAAATAAGATTTTATATTGACGACGCTGATAATAAAAAAGTCCTCCACTTAACAAAGTAATCCACAAAAACAACATTCCATTAGAAATTTGCAAAGGTTCTTTCTTATTCATTTCTTTAAATACATCATAACGTTTTCTTTTTTTAGTATAATAAAGATTTTTAATTGCATTTTTAATTCGTTCATCATAAGAAGAAGTATACCCTTTAAAAACTTGATCCCCAATAATAATATAAGGCACCCCATCTGAAGGTTGATTTAAAAACGTGGACACTTGCTGAAACAACGCTGCGTTTTCTTCATTCTCCCAAACTTCATAAGAAATCAAATTAAAATAATCGCCATACTCAGGAACAATACTATACAAAAAACTCAAAAAAGATTTACAATAAGCACAACCATGTCCTCTAAAAATATAAATAGAAATTTTATCATCATCCTCTTTATAGTTACTTAAGTCATGTTCTATACCTTCCGTCGTCAAAACTTGCTCAAAATTTTGCGTCTCATAAGTGACAGCATTAACAAGAAGGGGAAAAGACATAAACATTAAAATGACAACTACACCTAAAATTTTTTTCATTTTATAACTCCTTACTACAATAATGTATCATATTTTTTCATGAATTTCCATTTTCTTTTCCAAAATATTGAAAAACGCCATAATAAAGAAGAACAAAAAAAATTTAAAATCAGCTTATATTGATTAGATAAAAGTTATTGAGTAACATCTAAAAATTTTTGATGGCCATTATAAATAAGAGAAATGGTAAAATAATGATTTTATTTTCTAAGACATCACTCTCTTTTCTTTATTATACAATACTAAAATAAAATTAACTATCTATTTTTTATTTCATAAGTTATAATAAGAAAAGAAAAGAGGAAACAATTTATGACACTAAATTCTTTAAGTAATTATAAAAATATCTACATGGTTGGTATCGGTGGAGTAAGCATGAGTGGCTTAGCAGAACACTTATCCCATTTTGATTTTAAGATAAGTGGAAGTGATGCAAAAGAAAGCGATAACACTCGCCACTTAAAAGAGCTAGGAATACAAGTAGAAATTGGTCATCATCCTGAAAAAATGACAGAGGCCGATTTAGTCGTCTACACCGCCGCAATTCCTAAAAATGATCCTGAATTCCTATATGCCAAAGAAAAGAACATTAAAATGATGGAACGAAGTGAATTCTTAGGCGAACTAACTAAAGAATACAAAGAATGCATATGTATAAGTGGTACACATGGTAAAACAACTACCACTTCAATGATTTCATCTGTTTTCTTAAAAGCGAATCTGGACCCCACTATTTCAGTAGGGGCCTACCTAAAATCCATTAATGGAAACAACCGTACTGGAAAAAGTGACTACTTTATTTTAGAAGCTTGCGAATACGTTGACTCCTTTTTAAAATTTTATCCCAATACGGAAATAATTTTAAACATAGATAATGACCATTTAGATTATTTTAAAAATATAGAAAACATCAAAAAATCTTTTAATCAATTTATAAATCGTTTAGATGAAAATGGGATCGTAATTGCAAATAACGACGATGAAAATACCAAAGAATTAATTGAAAAAAACAAAGAAAACGTTTCTATTATTACTTATGGAATTAAAAATGACGCGAATTTTAAAGCCATAGACATAAAACAAAACGCTGAAGGTCAATTAAATTTTAAAGTATTAAAAAATAATGAATTTTACGAAGAATTTACTTTAAAAGTACACGGTCAACATAACGTCTTAAATGCTTTAGCTACCATCGCTACCTGTAATTTTTATAAAATTGATAAAAAAGAGATAAAATCAGGCATTGAATCTTTTACTGGAGCGAATAGAAGATTCGAAAAAATTGGAGATTATAAGGATTGCCCAGTCTACGATGATTATGCTCATCATCCTACTGAAATAAATGCAACTTACCTATGTAGTGAAGAAATTAAAAAAAATCAAACTTGGGCCATTTTTGAACCCCATACTTACTCTAGAACCGAAGAGCATTTAGAAGAATTTGCTCATGTTTTAAGCCAATTCGATCATATTCTTTTAGCTGAAATTTATGCCGCTCGTGAAGAAAATAGCCATAACTTATCTTCCAAACAATTAGAAGAATTAATAAAAAAAGAAAATCCTAATTGCCTTTATCTAGAAAGCTACGATAAAATTATTGACTATTTAAAAGAGCACGTCCAAAAAGAAGATATTATCATTACTATTGGAGCAGGAACCATTAATAAAGTGGGTTATAAATTAATTGAAAAAAAATAGTTAATTAAAAAGTAGATAAAAAAATGAATGAAGTTTATTTATCTTATATTCAAAAGATGTGTATTGAAATCCTCAAATCAGAATGGATTATCAAATTAAATACATCTTTTCTTTTTTACATTAGAATTCCTTTTATTTGTTCACAGCCTTATCTCTATCCTCTTAATATCTTTACACACTTTTAACCAATTAAAAATCTAGGGCGAACGCCAAATACAGCGGAAGCACTTCCCCCTGTAGCATCAGAATGCCCTCTAGTAAAAACATCTGAAAATCGCTCTGTACCAGCGACAGACTTTAACCAATAATGAAATCTTTCATTACCATAACTATTTATAAATTCTGGTTTAAGTTGAAATATGGCATATTGACGATTGTCGATTCCTGTGTCATAACCGGATGATGACCACACTGTGGTTCCATATACATTTACTTCACTCATTAAGTCGGCTT